>CAJOFI010000050.1 GCA_905233595.1 uncultured Oscillospiraceae bacterium
TTGCCGTTCTGCTTCGGCTCCTCGCTGCGGGGGCGCTGCTCGTTCTGCGGGGCGCTCCCCTGCCCCTGCGGGCCGCCGAAGAGGCGGTTTAAGAAGGGGAAGGTCGCGGTCTTGCCGTCGTCCTCCCCGTCGCCGTCGGAGGGCTCGACGTTCATCAGATCCTCCACGCCGCCGAGGGCGTTCATCATCTCCCCAGAGAGGCTTTCCAGATCCTCGTCGGAGATGCCCATTCTGTTGATCACGTCGTCCACGGGCTTGATGTGCATCTCGCGGGCGCACTTGAGGCAGAGCCCCTCGTTCTTGGTCTGCCCGGCCTCGATTTTGGTAATAAAGATCACCGCCACGTTTTTCCTGCAGCGGGAACAAAGCGTTGTCTGCATTTTGCCTCCTTGGAACTATGTTGAACGGGCGGCCGCAGGAGCCGCCCCTGTGTATTACAATAAGGCGCACCACGACGCGTGAAAGCCTCATGCGCGCGGGAATATTTACGCATGCCATTCGGAAAGGTGAATCGGCCGAAGGCCAAGAGAAGTCGGCCTGGGCCGTTGCCCCGTCAAGGGGCGAGAACGGCGCGTTTGAATCAATTGTTTACTATGGAAGCGCCAGCTTTCACAGTAAATTGCCCGTGATGAAGCGGAAGGCGAGGAAGAAGCGGGCGAGGGTCGTGCTGCCCAGGGTGTCCTTGCCGATGAGGATGCCGAAAAAGCTCAGAAGCCAGCACAGCAGCACGCAGTAGAAGACGCCCTTCACAAAGCCCAGCGCCGCGCCGCCGATCTCATCGAGCAGCTCCAGATTCGGCAGCCGGAACGACAGGTTCCCCACGTTCGCAATGGCGACGAGCGCGATGAGGATCAGCAGGAAGGCAATCACCAGCCCGCCGACGTAGCTGATGGCGTCGCTCAGCGTGGAGATGACCGCGCTCTGCATGCTCATGCCCGTCTCGTTCGAGACCTGCACCGTCCACTCGCCCAGCTCCTCCGCGCGGTCGTCATAGAAGCCGACGTTGCGGAAGCACTCATAGGCGTAGTCGTAGCGCAGCGAGGGATCCTGCGCGAGCACGTCCTCCAGCGAGAGCGTGCTGTCGCCGTAGCCCATCGCCTCGAGCACGTCGTCGCGCGTGAGCTGGGAGCTGATATACCCGTCCACAAAGGGGGAGAGCGCGGGCACGACCTCGTGCGAATAGGCCGAGGACAGCAGGCTCCCGCCGAAGAGGGCGATCACGATGGCGAGGATGCCGGCGACGCCGCCGATCAGCCCCCGCCGGTACCCGCCCCAGATACACAGCGCCACGATCATGAGCAGAACAATATCAATAGTCAATCGAATCATGATAATCACCGTTTCTTAGTGTAACATGGAATTGTGAACAAATAAAGTGCCCAAGCTTTATGATGCCTAACGGCTCATCATCTCTCCTACTGCGCCGTCGTACCAGATGCGGTTGAGGTAGAGACCCTGCGGGGGCATGGTGGGGCCGGTGAGACGCCGGTCGCCCTTCTCGAGAAGCGCGGGGATCTCCTCCGGCCGGAGCTTTCCGTAGGAGGCATAAATCATCGTGCCGACCATCGCCCTGCACATGTTGTAGAGAAAGCCGTCGGCGCAGATGGAGACCGTGATCAGCTCGCCCTGCTTCTCCGCGCGGCACCAGTAGACCGTGCGCACGGTGCTCTTCGTCTCGGTGCCGACGCTGCGCACGGCGCGAAAATCGTGCGTGCCCTCGAAGGCGCGCGCCGCCGCCTGCATCATCGCCATGTCCAGCGCCTGGGGATAAAAGCACACGCGATTTTGCAGGAAGGGGTCACGGATATTGCTATTGTGTATTTTATAGATATATTCCTTTTTTATGCAGGAGCCGATGGCGTTAAAATCCTCCGGCGCCTCCACCGCGTCGGACACGGCGATGTCCATCGGCAGGCGGGAGTTGACCGCAAGCGCCATGCGCTCGATGGGGATGCGGCAGTCGGTGCGGAAATTCGCGCAGTAGCGCAAAGCGTGCACGCCCGCGTCGGTTCGCCCGCAGCCCACGGTCTTGACCGCGTGGCCGCAGACCTTTCCGAGCGCGGTCTCCAGCGTCTCGGCCACGGTCACGTCGTTTTTCTGCACCTGCCAGCCGTGGTAATTCGAGCCGTCATAGCTCAGGCGTAAGGCGATGTTTCTCATCTTTTCTTCTTGGCGTTAGTCGCAAATTAAAGAACTGCCTGCAAAGAGCGGTATCGCTTCGCGATAATTATAATTCGTCCCCGCAGGGGACTCCTTAACTTTTCACTCTTCACTGTTCACTGTTCACTGTTAAAGGCCAAATCGTTTCAATACGATGACCGCCGCGAGGAGCAGTACGCCGCAGAGTAGGGCGAGCCAGTCCCGCCGCGCCATGTGAAGCTGCTTCATGCGGGTGCGCCCCTCGCCGCCGTGGTAGCAGCGGCTCTCCATCGCGACGGCGAGCTCGTCCGCCCGCCGGAAGGCAGAGACGAAGAGCGGCACCAGGATCGGCAGCAGCGCCCGCGCGCGCTCGATGAGGTTCCCGTTTTCAAAGTCCGCGCCGCGCGCCTTCTGGGCGGACATGATCTTGTCCGTCTCCTCGATCAGCGTCGGGATAAAGCGCAGCGCCATGGACATCATGATCGTCATCTCGTGCACCGGCACATGAAGCTTTTTGAGCGGGTTCATCAGCAGCTCCAGCCCGTCGGTGAGCGCCATGGGGCTCGTGGTATAGGTCAGCAGGAAGGTGCCCGCGATGAGCAGCGTGATGCGCAGCATCATCTTCACCGCGCGCGCCAGCCCCTCCCAGGTGATGATCCAGCCGGGGACGATGGGGGTGCCGGTGGTGTAGAAGACGTTCAGCAGCGCCGTCAGCGCGATGATGAAGAGCATGGGCTTCAAGCCCTTGAAGATGTTCTTCGGGCTGATGTGCGACACCGCCATGCACAGCACCGTTGTGAGCAGCACGAGGCCGTAGCCCAGCCAGCCGTCAGCCTGGAAGAGCGCGACGATGTAGAGCAGCACGAGCAGCAGCAGCACGAGGCCGTAGCCCAGCCAGCCGTCGGCCTGGAAGAGCGCGACGATGTAGAGCAGCACGAGCAGCAGCTTCGTGCGCGCATCGAGCCGGTGGGCGATGGTATCGCCGGGGAAGAACTGGCCGAGGGTGACGTCCTTCAGCATGCGCCCACCCCCTTTGCCCGCTTCACCGCCGAGAGAAGCTGCTCATGGGTATAGATCGCGCCCTCGAGCGGCAGCCCCTTCTCCCGCAGCGCCATGGCGAGCGCCGTGGACTGCGGCACGGCAAGGCCGATGTCGATCAGCTCCTGCGGGTGGGAAAAGACCTGCTCGGGCGTCCCGTCCATCGCGACGTGCCCGTGGTCAAAGACGATCAGCCGCTCAGTGAGCCGCGCCGCATCGTCCATGTTGTGGCTCACGATGATGACCGTCGCCCCGGTCTCGGCGCGGTAATTGCAGATGTTGTCGAGGATCCTGCGGCAGCCGGAGGGGTCAAGCCCCGCCGTCGGCTCGTCCAGGATCAGCACGTCCGGGCGCATCGCGATCACACCCGCGATGGCGACGCGGCGCTTCTGCCCGCCGGAGAGCTCCAGCGGGGAGTGGTCGAAGAACTGCTCCTCCACGCCCACGAAATGCGCGGCCTCGCGCACACGCTCCTCGATCTCGCTCTTGCTCAGACCCATGTTCTTCGGGCCGAAGGCGATATCCGCGAAGACCGTCTCCTCAAAGAGCTGGTACTCCGGGTACTGGAACACGAGCCCCACCTTCCACTTGACGTCGTGGCGGCTCTTCTTATCGCGGTTGATGTCCTCGCCGTCGAGCAGCACGCGCCCCGCGCTCGGCTGCAGCAGGGCGTTTAAGTGCTGGATGAAGGTAGACTTGCCCGAGCCGGTATGCCCCAGCAGCCCCACGAACTGCCCCTGCGGGATCGTGAGGTCAATATCCTCAATGGCAACTTTTTCAAACGGAGTCCCCGCGCTGTAAGTATGGCGCAGCTTCTCCACGGTGATGACTGACATAGACAGGAATCCTTATTCAATGAATATTGAAAACTGAAAAATGAAGAATGAATAATTATGGTGTTCCCCTTCGGGGAACGGATTGGAATTCGTCGCGAAGCGACACCGCAATGATTCATTTTTCACGATTCATTCTTCACTGGCCACTTTAATTGACGATCGCTTCTGCGCAGGCTTCGGCGTCGAGCGTGTCGAGCGGGAGGTGGAAGCCCTCTTTGTTCAGATCCCAGCAGAGGCGCACGGTCTCGGGCACGTCCAGCCCCTCGCGCTGCATCAGCTCGACCTGGGAGAAGACCTCCCCGGGCGTGCCGTCGGCAACGATTTTCCCGTGGGACATGATGATGAGCCGATCCGCGCCGACGCACTCCTCCATGTGGTGGGTGATGAGCACGACGGTCATCCCCTTTTCGCGGCAGAGGCGCGTGACGGTGCTGATGACCTCCCGCCGCCCCTGGGGGTCGAGCATGGCGGTGGGCTCGTCCAGGACGATGATCTCCGGCTGCATGGCGATGACGCCCGCGATGGCGACGCGCTGCTTCTGCCCGCCGGAGAGCAGGTGCGGCGCGTGCTGGCGATGCTCATACATCCCCACGGTCTTGAGCGCCGCGTCTACACGCGCGCGGATCTCCTGCGAGGGGACGCCGAGGTTTTCCGGCGCGAAGGCCACGTCCTCCTCCACCACGTTTGCCACGATCTGGTTATCCGGGTTCTGGAACACCATACCCACCCGGCGGCGCACGGAGAGGATGCGCTCCTCGTCGGCGGTGTCGATCCCGTCCACGAGCACGCGCCCCTCGGTGGGCAGGAGGATGGCGTTCATGTGCTTTGCGAGCGTGGACTTGCCGGAGCCGTTATGCCCCAGCACCGCCACGAAGCTCCCCTCTTTGATTGTAAGGTCTATCCCGCAAAGCGTCTCGCGCTTCGCATCGGGGTAGCGGAAATGGACGTTCTGGAATTCGATCATACAAATCAGTAAAAAGTGAAAAGTGAAAGGTGAAGAGTGAAAAGTGAACAGTTATGGCGTCGCTTCGCGACGAATTTCAATCCGTTCCCCGAAGGGGAACACCTGAACGATTCACGATTCACGATTCTCTATTCACTCTTCACTTTCCCCCTCCTTCCCATCGGCAGCTTGCGCCGCAGGGCAGATAGAGCCCCGTGTCGCGCACGGGCAGCGCCAACTCCTGGCTGTCGGAGCGGCCGCCGAACTTTTTGGTGAAGATGCTCTCGGTGACGTAGCTGAGCACCGAGGGCGAAAGCCCGGTGGTGTAGGAGTTTATCAGCACGAAAAGCGGCTCGTCCGACAGCACCCCGGCGCAGAGGGACACGAAGGGCCAGAGGTTCTGCTCCAGCTTCCAGACCTCGCCGCCGGGGCCGCGCCCGTAGGAGGGCGGGTCCATGATGATCGCGTCGTAGCGCCGGCCGCGGCGGATCTCCCGCTCGACGAACTTGGCGCAGTCGTCCACGATCCAGCGGATGGGCGCGTCGGAAAGCCCGGAGGCGGCCGCATTCTCCTTGCCCCAGGCGACCATGCCCTTTGCCGCGTCCACGTGGCAGACCGAAGCGCCCGCCTTCGCGCAGGCCACGGTCGCCCCGCCGGTGTAGGCGAAGAGGTTTAAGACGCTGATGGGGCGATGCGCCGCGCGGATCTTCTCCATCGCCCAGTCCCAGTTGGCGGCCTGCTCGGGAAAGAGGCCGGTGTGCTTGAAGTTCATGGGCTTGACGTGGAACGTAAGCTCCTTATAGCGGATGCTCCACTCCGGGGGCAGGCCGCCTTTGTCCCAGCTCCCGCCGCCCGATTCGCTGCGGCGGTAGCGGGCGTCGCGGTCGTTCCAATGCGCGTTGCGGCGCGGCGTGTCCCAGATCACCTGCGGGTCGGGGCGCACGAGGGTATACTCCCCCCAGCGCTCCAGCTTCTCCCCGCGGGAGCAGTCCAGCACTTCAAAATCCTTCCATTGATCGGCGATCCACATAGTACCCATACCTGTTCCATCATAATGCAAAATATTTTACCACGCCAGCGCCGCGCGGTCAATAGTTTTAGCGCCCCCGGCACGACAAAACGGGAATGTGAAAAAGTCTTTTCACATTCCCGCAGTTCTCAGTTTTTCGTTTTCAGTTTTTCGTTTTCCAGTCTGAAAACTGAATTCTGAAAATCTAAAATCTATCTCAGTGGCAGTTGAAGTAATAGATCGCCATCGTGTCGGCGAGGACGACGTCGCACTTGCCGGTGAAGAGGTAGCTGAAGCACTCCGTCGTGCCGCCCGCGAGGCGGGTGGTCTGGGAGAGGCGGCGGGCGATGCCCGGCTTCCGGTTCAGCGCGTCCATGGCCTCGGCCGTGGAGCACATGGAGAGGCTCTTGCCCACGAGCATGAGCTCGTTGTAAATAAAGCTCCCCCCGCGCGCGGCGATGACGATGTCGTTGTGCACATAGGGGCCGTACTCGCTGTACTTCTTCTCCGCAAGCTCCTTCTCGTCCAGGGCGATGCCGCCCCAGGCGCAGTCGATGTTGCCGGAGGAGAGCTCGATGTACACGTTCTCCTTCTCGATGGTCTGGAGCTTGAGGTTCCAGCCCAGAAGCTCCGCCACCGCCATGGCAAGCTCCACGTCGAAGCCCCAGAACTCGCCGTTGGAGAGGTAGGCCATGGGGAAGGAGTTGACGTCCGCGCCGATGATGAAGTCGCGCGGCGTGGGCGGGTTTTCCAGCTTGTCGATGGCCTCGGCGTCCTTTTCAAAGCGGATGATGCGGCTGCCGAACCACTTGGTCGCAAGCTCGTCCACCCTGCCCTGGGCGTTCAGGACCTTGATGGCGGCGTCCACGTATTCCTGCGTGGGGTCGCCCGGGCGGAAGGCGAGGGAATAGTCCTGCTGCACGAGGGTAGTCACGGTGCGGATGCCGCTTCTGCCGTTCGTTGCGCCGCAGGCGGCGCAGCAGAGCAGCAGGGAGAGCGCGAGCAGCAGGCATAAGCTTTTTTTCATGGTATCCATCCCCTAATTATCAGCGCCTTCTCCCGGCGCGCGCGTAGCTTCTCTCCCGGCGGTCGATGCCGTACTGCACCAGGAAGGCCGCGAGCAGCAGCACGATCAGCACGCCGAAGCCCAGCAGCACGCCCCGGTTGACCCCGTGGGGCATGACGGGCCGCACGGCCTCACTCTCCGTCGGGGCGGGCGCCTCCGCTGCGGGCAGCGGCGTCTCCTGCGGCAGGGCGGCCTGCTCGGCAAGGCGGCGCGCCTCCTCCTCGGCGGCAAGCCTGCGCTGCTCTTCCTCCTCGGCGAGGCGGCGCGCTTCCTCCTCGGCGGCCTGCTTTTCCTGCAGGTAGGTCGGAAGATAGGCGTCGAGCGTCTTCGCGTAGTCCTCAAAGGCGCCGCAGAACTGGGCGATCACGGTGTCCGCCGCGCCCATGTTCTTGGTCATGATCGTGAGGATGAAGGGGTTTTCGGTGTAGACGATGCCCGTGTCGTGGGTAAACTGCCGCCCCATGGAGTCCTGAAAGTTGCCGTACTTCTGCGCGATGGGCACGTCGGTGATGCCGCCCTTGAAGTACTGCCCCGGCTGGGCGCGCAGGAGATTGTCAATCACGTTTGGGAAGCGCTCCTGCTCGTGATAGAGCGTCTGCATCACCTGGGTCATGAAGCGGGCGGTGAAGTAGCTGTAATCGTAGAAGTCCTGCACGTAGTAGTCCGTCGGGAGCTGCGCGTACTGCTGATAGAGCGTGCGGCACTCGGCGTCGGTGCCGATGTAGTGCATCATGGCGTGGGCGTAGTCGTTGTGGGAGTAGACGAGGATCAGCTCATTGGCCTCGGCGAGGGTGAGGCCGGAGATCTTCGTCTCGTCGGTGATCTCCCCGTTTTTATAGCGCTCGGCGAGGATCATCATGACCGGCACCTTGTACATGCTCGCGCTATAATACCAGGCGTCGGGGTTCCAGTACCAGGTGTCGCCGGTCGCGGTGTAGCAGAAGCCGACGCTGAGATTCTCCGCCTTGAGCCCCTTTTCGCGGCAGTAATCGTCCACGATCTGCTGTAAGGCGTCGGGGTCTAAGATGCCGTAGTCCTCCGTCTCCGCCGGGATCTCTCCCTCGGCGAAGGCCGCCGCCGACCCGAGCAGCGCGAGGCTGAGCAGCAGGGCGAGCAGGCGTTTGACGTTTTGCCTTATCATAAGGCGATCCCCTCCGGGCCGCGGCAATAGCCGCTCTGATAATAGGCGCCGGCCGCGCGAATGAGATATTCCGTGTCGGCGCTGCCCGCGGTCTCATAGCAGGAGTGCATGGCGAGCTGGGGCAGACCGATGTCCACCGAATCGACGGAGACGTGGGCGGTGCTGATATTGCCGAGGGTGGTGCCGCCGCGCAGGTCGGCGCGGTTGGAATAGTGCTGCACCGGGACGCCCGCCGCGCGGCAGATCTCCGCGAAGACGGCCTCGGTCACGGCGTCGGTGGTGTACTTCTGGTTGGCGTGGTGCTTGATGACGACGCCGCCGTTGATGACGGGGCGGTCGATGCCGTCGGCAAACTCGGGGTGGTTGGGGTGGACGGCGTGGGCGTTGTCGGCGGAGGCCATGAAGCT
>CAJOFI010000051.1 GCA_905233595.1 uncultured Oscillospiraceae bacterium
GACAAGGGCAAGGCGCTCGCCGCGAAGAACGCAAAGCCCGGCGCCGTGGATCTCGGCGTCCGCCCGGAGCACATCGTCCTCGCCAAAGAGGGGCAGGGCATCCCCTGCGTGCTCGAGGTCAACGAGATGATGGGTAGCGAGCTGCACCTGCACGTCTTCACCGAGGACGGCACCCGCCTCATCGTCCGCGTCCCGACCATCGGCCTCAGCCTCGCCGAGCGCGCGCAGCTCAAGCAGGGTAAGAAGCTTTCCGTCAGCTTCGAGGGCAAGGTCATGCACTTCTTCAACACCGAAAACGGCGAAAATCTTCTGAACTGAGCCGGTTGGGGGGGCAGTGAAAAAACGAAAGTTTTTCACTGCCCCTAACAGTTTTTAGAAGAGAAAGCGCATGAGTTAACAATTTCGGAACAGTTCCTTACAAAAACATGACTTTTTGCGCCTGGCTCCCCCTCTGGGGGAGCTGTCGAGCGAGTTCGCGAGCGAGACTGAGAGGGCATTTTGAGCTGTGTGCAAGACGGAAGACCCTCCCCGCCTGTGCCCTAAAGGACTAGCTTCGCGTCGAGCACTGGGGCACCTCTCCCAGAGGGAGAGGCAAGAGCCTGTTTTTTTCAGTTTCTTCATTCATGCGTTTGTCCAGAAGTTTTCTTAAAACATCTGGACAATTGGGCAAAAGGGGAGTATAATGCAGGCTCAACCTAAGATTAGGAGATGACTATCAAAATGAAACGCTCAAGCGGCGTTCTGATGCCCATGAGCTCGCTGCCCTCCCCTTACGGGATCGGCACGATGGGCAAGAGCGCATATCAGTTTGTCGATTTTCTCAAGGCCTCCGGCCAGAAGTACTGGCAGCTTCTGCCCCTCGGCCCCACGAGCTACGGCGACAGCCCCTATTCCTCCTTCTCCACCTTCGCGGGGAACCCCTATTATATCGACCTCGACCTGCTCATCAAGGACAAGCTCCTCAGAAAGAGCGAGGTCGCGAACCTCGACTGGGGCGACGATCCCGAGCGCGTGGACTACGGCAAGATCTACGAGCACCGCTTCACCGTGCTGCACAAGGCTTTCCTGCGCGCCCGTGAGCGCTACGCCGAGGATTTCGCGGACTTCCGGCGCGAAAACGCTTCCTGGCTCGAGAATTACGCCCTCTATATGGCGGTGAAGAAGCACTTCGGTATGGTGAGCTGGATCGACTGGCCCGACGCGGACATCCGTCTGCACAAGCCGGAGGCCGTCGCGGCCTACGCCGAAAAGCTCAGCGACGACGTGGATTTCTACGCCTTCCTGCAATTTTTGTTCTTTAACCAGTGGGAAGCCCTGCGGGACTACGCCCATGAGCAGGGCGTGGAATTCATCGGCGATCTGCCCATCTACGTGGCGCTCGACTCCGCCGACGTGTGGAGCGAGCCGAAGTTCTTCCAGCTTGGGCGCGACAACGTGCCCACCGAGGTCGCGGGCGTGCCGCCCGACGCCTTCACCGAGGACGGCCAGCTCTGGGGCAACCCGCGGATCCGCCGCGTGGACGGCGCGCGCAAGCTCTTCGACGTGATCCGCGTCGATCACTTCCGTGGCTTTGAGAGCTATTGGGCGGTGCCCTACGGCGATACCACCGCGCGGCGCGGGCGCTGGAAGCCCGGCCCCGGCATGGATCTGGTGGGCGTGCTGAAAAACTGGTTCTCCGGCCTCAAATTCATCGCCGAGGATCTGGGCTACACCACCCCCGAGGTGGAGAAGCTGCTCGCCGATTCCGGCTTCCCCGGCATGAAGGTGCTCGAGTTCGGCTTCTACGCCGACCAGGACGCGGCCTATATGCCCCACAACTGCTGCGAGAACAGCGTCTGCTATATCGGCACCCACGACAACGAGACCGTCAAGGGCTGGATCAAGTCCAGTCTGAAGAAGGACATCCGCTACGCCGAGCGCTATATGCGCATCACCGAGGACGAGGGCTGGTGCTGGGGCATGATCCGCACCGGCATGTCCACCGCCTCCCGCCTCTTCGTCGCCCAGATGCAGGATCTGCTGGAGCTGCCCGCCTCCGCGCGCATGAACAGCCCCGGCACCCTCGGCGGCAACTGGCAATGGCGCATGCTCCCCGGCGCGGCCGATAAGGAGCTGGCGAAGAAGCTGCGCGAGTACACGCATTTGTACAGAAGAGTATAAGCAAAGGGGATGTGAAAATTATTTTTCACATCCCCATTTTTGCGCCGTGAAGTGCGAGGAAAGCAAGTGCCGTTCAGATAGTAAACCGCGCGCGGAACTGATCGTAGTTCTCGGCGAAGGCGGCGTCCTTGATGAGCTTGAGGCTGTCGAGGTATTCGTGCGTGTCGAACACGTCGTGCGCAAGCTCGATCATCGCGACCGCCACGTTCGAGCAGTGGTCGCCCACGCGCTCGTAGTTGGTGAGCAGGTCGTTGAAGACGAAGGTCTGCTGCTGATCGCTGATACCCATTTGCAGGCGGTCGATATGGCGGCTGCGCATCTGGCTGCAAAGCCCGTCGATCAGCTCCTCCAGCGGCTCCACCTTCAGCGCCTGCTCCACGTCGTCGTCCACGAAGGCCGAGATCGTCAGATCCATGATCTCCAGCACCGCCGCGGCCAGCACGTCCAGCTCGTGCTGCGTCGCCTGGGAGAACTCCAGCTTCTTCTCAAACAGCTCCTTCGCGCTGTCGGCGAGGTTGTTGGCGTGGTCGGAAATGCGCTCAAAATCCGTGATCGCGTGCAGGAACTTGTGCAGGCTCTCGTTCTGCTGCTGTGTCAGCTCCGTCGGCGTGATGCGCAGGAGATAGGAGCCCAGCGCGTCCTCATAGCGGTCAACCAGGCTCTCCAGCTCGCGTACGTGCTCGTAGCCCTCCTCGCTGTAGCTCTTCAACAGGGCGACCGCGTCGCAAAGGCTCTGGCGGGAGCGGTCGGCCATCTCGTCCACGACCTGGTGGCTCTGCTCGAGGGCGAGGGCGGGGTAGCGGATGAAGCGATCCTCCAGCCGGATGTAGGATTCCTCCGTCTTTTCCGTCTTCTCCGGCTCCTTTTCGCGCACCAGCAGATTCGTGAGCTTCTCGAGCAGGCCGATGAAGGGCGCGAGCGCCACCACGGTCACGAGGCGGAAGGCGGTGTTCAGCGCCGCGACGCCCACGATGCTGACCGAGCTCGTGAGGATGGCGAGGGGGTGCAGGGCGTTGACCGTGTAGAAGATCGCGCCGCAGACCACAGCGCCCAGAATGTCGATCAGCAGATGCGCCACCGCTGTGCGGACGCCGTTGCGGTTGGCGCCCAGCGCGCCAAGCAGCACCGGCAGCGCGCCGCCGGTCAGGCTCAGCGCCTGCAGAATGCCCACCGCGGCGGCCGAGCTCTGGATGATGGCGGTGAACACCATGCCCACCAGAAAGCCCAGCAGCGGGTGCGACATGCTCACAAGCAGGCGCAGGAAGGTCGGATCGTCCTGCAAGGGCGCGACGGCGCTGCTCATGGCGCTCATGCCGAACATCAGCACCGCAAAGCCCATCAGAATGTCACCCAGATGGTGGTGAGAGGTCTTCTTGCTGAATTTGCGCAGAACGATCCCCACGACGGCGAGGATGCCGGTGATGGACGTGGTGGACAGCAGCTCCACCCAGCCCCCGCCGCCCCCGATGCTCGAGAGCGTGAGCATCCAGCCGGTGATGGAGGTGCCGAGGATGCTGCCCAGGATCACGGCGACAGCCTGGGAAAACTGCATGAGCCCGGAGTTTACAAAGCCCACGCACATCACCGAGGTCGCCGAGGAGCTCTGGATCACCGCGGTCACGAGCGTACCGAGCAGGATGGCGCGTAAGCGGTTGCTCGTCAGCCGGTAGAGCACGACCTCCAGCTTGTTTCCTGCGACGAGGTTCAAGCCGTCCCCCATCAGCGTGATGCCGTAGAGAAACAGGGCGAGCCCCGCGAGCAGCGAGATAAAGTTCAAAATACTCATGTCAAATACCACCGTATAAGGTCAGTATTCTCAGTATATAGGAAGAGCGGGAAAACTGCAATAGTGCAAAATGTAAAATCATTGTGAAATGGGGCGGCACAAAAGAGCGGTTCTCACCTGCGCCAGAAAAAGCGCCGCAGCCTCTCGCCGAGCAGACGCTCAAGGCCCCGCTCCGCCCAAATCTCAAGCCGCGTTCCGGCGTCATAGAGCCTGCGAAGCCAGATGGTGTTCATGTGCTTGCTCCTTCGTGGCTTTTTCCCAGCAGCCGGTCGAGCGCCATGAACAGATAACCCAGGAGGATGAAGCCCAGCAGCAGCGCAAGCACCCAGATGAGCATCCCGCTCAGCCCCACCCGCTCCGGGTTCAGGAAGAAATAGGGATAAATGATCGGATCGGTTCCCGCGTAATTCATGACGCTGCTGTCAAATTTCCAGACTGCCGCGTGGGCAAACACATAAAGCAGATAGACCAGCGGGAACAGGGCGCACAGCAGCGGAAGCTTCCGGTTGATTTTCCCATGCTCATAAAAGATCACCCAGTCCGCCACATACAGGATCGGGAGAACGATATGGCACAAAACGCATTCCACCTTATAGTTCAGCGCCGGGTCTCTGGCCGGGTCATTTGCCAGCAGCAGGTTAAAGACCAGAAAGGTCAGCACAAGCCCCAGCATACTGATGACGCGCAGCGCTGGCGCGGTCGTCACATAGCTGTCCGCCTGTTTTCTGACTGTCTGGATCAGCTCAAGCAGCATGATACCGGCGCACAGATAATTGCTGAGATTGGTAAAATAAATATAGAAGTCGCCATTGAACGTCCTGTCAAAAAAGCCCACGCTCCCCGCACAGGCCACCACAGCCAGCGCGAGATAAAAGGACTGAAAAATCAACTGCAAGCTTCTGTTTTTTCCGAGCGTTTTCATTGCACCCTCCTTTGAAAGGCGATATTTTGTTTCGCCCTGACCCATTTTCCAACCCATTGCCTCAGTTCGCAGGGGTTTTATACGATTTACTCCAAAACATCCCGCAACTGCCTTGTTTTTCCGGTCCTCTTCGCCTTCCGACAGGCCGGGATTTGAAAAGAACGAAGGTACGGTTTCCATGCCCTGAATTACACCATCTCCGGATTCTGCCCCAAGCGCAGCAACAGCGAGCAAAAAATCGGCGCAATCGAATAAAACAACGTATAATATGAGCTTCAAGTCATTTGTTGAGACAGCAAGCAAACCGTTTCTATATGCCGCGTGTAGGGGAACATGTCCACGGGCTGGAGCTTTTGCACCCGGTAGCCGCCCTTGACGAGAAACGAGAGGTCGCGCGCGAGGGTCTCCGGGTCGCAGGAGACGTAGACGACGCGCCCCGGCGCGCAGCGCAGCAGGGAGGAGAGGAAGCGCTCGTCGCTGCCCGCGCGGGGCGGGTCGAGGAAGACGAGGTCGGGCTTCCTCCCGTCGAGCGCCATCTGCTCCATGTACTCCCCCGCGTCCCCGGCGGTGAACCAGCAGTTTTTGACGCCGTTCAAGCGGGCGTTGGCGATGGCGTCCGCCACCGCGTCGCGGTTGAGCTCCACGCCGACGACCTGTTTGGCCTTGCCGCTTGCCGTGATGCCGATGGTGCCGATGCCGCAGTAGGCGTCGAGCACGGTCTCCGTCCCGGTCAGCCCGGCGAAGTCCACCGCCGTGCGGTAGAGCTTTTCGGTCTGGACAGGGTTGATCTGATAAAAGGAGCGCGGCGAGATGCGAAAGCGATAGCCGCAGAGCACGTCCTCGATCGTCCCCGCGCCGTAGAGCACCTTTTCCCGCGTTCCGAGCACGACGGGGCCGAAGCGGTCGTTGACGTTCAGCACGACGGACGTGATCTCCGGGTGCAATTCCAGCAGCTTTCTCACAAAATGCTTCTGCGTCGGGAAGATCGGGCTCACCGCGACGAGCACCACCAGCGTCTCGCCCGTGGCAAAGCCGCGCCGCACCAGCACGTGGCGCAGCCAGCCCGTTCCGCTTCGCTCGTCAAAGGCTTTGATCTTGAAGTCCGGCAGCAGTTTGCGGATCGTGACGATGATTGCGTCCGCCGTCTCGTCCTCGATCATGCAGCGATCCACCGGCACGACGGCGTGGCTCCCCGGCTGATAGATGCCGGAGACGAGCTTGCGGCGCGCATCGAGCGCGAAGGCCGCTGTCACCTTGTTGCGGTAGTGGGTCGGATCGTCCATGCAGAGGATGGGCAGCACCGTGCCGAAGGAGCCGAGCAGCTCCTGCGCGCGGCGCTGCTTTCTTCTGAGCTGCTCGGGATAGCTCAGGTGCTGGAGCTGGCAGCCGCCGCATTTTTTCGCGTGCTCGCAGGGAAGCGGGCGTTTTTCTTCCATAATGGCCTCCGAAGCTTGTTTTTCATCAGTATATCACCTTTTCCCGGCTTTGCAAAGACGCCGCTTTGTGATAAAATTATGTCCGAAGTAATTATACGCAAAGGGGAGGCGGCAGAAGCCTATGGACATCCTCTATCGGGACGCGGAGATCCTCGTCTGCATCAAGCCGCCGCGCGTGCTCTCTACGGACGAGCCGGGCGGCCTGCCGGAGCTTCTGCGGCAGGAGCTGGGAGACGGGCACGCGGATCTGCGCACGGTGCACCGGCTCGATCGGGTTGTGGGCGGCGTAATGCTGCTCGCCAGATGCGCGCACAGCGCCTCGGCGCTCTCCCGCCAGGTTCGGGAGGGCGGCTTTCGCAAGGAATATCTCGCCGTCGTGCACGGGGAGACGGAGGCGCGCGCAGAGCTGCGCGACCTCATGTTTCGCGACAAGGCACGGAAAATGAGCTTCGTCACCGATCGACCCGGCAAGGGCGTGCAGGAGGCGCTATTGCGCTATGAGACGCTGGGGCGCGCAGAGGGCATGAGCCTCGTGCGTGTGGAGCTTGTGACCGGGCGCACCCACCAGATCCGCGTGCAGTTTTCCTCGCGCGGCTGGCCTCTCGTCGGCGAGCGCAAGTACTGCGAGCCGCGGGACGAGTGCGAGCTTGCGCTCTGGTCGCACAGCGTCGCCTTTGCGCACCCTGCGAGCGGGGAGGCGATGCGCTTTTCCGCCCCGCCGCCGGATCGCTTCCCCTGGACAGCGTTTTAGGGGGGCGCGGCATGGAGCTCTCCGGGTGGACGGAGAGGCGCTGAGCGCGGGATTCCAGCTTGACAAAAGCGCGCAAAAAAGTTACACTGAGAGCAGGTCAGACCGAGAGAATCCGGCTGATCTTCGCATAAAAATTTTGAAATAAGGAGGAAACGTCATGGACAGCGGAAGTACCGGCGGCACAGCAGGCCGAAGTTTTGATGCGGACGTGCCCTTGCGCGTTTCCGCCTGACTGCTGAACTTTTGTCTGCGTGTCTCGGGCATCGCTCTGACGAAAAGGAGGAGAACGATGGCAGAACGCACAGTTACCATGGAGAGCACGCTCAGAAAGCTGCTCGAAGACAAGAAGTATTCCACGCTCAAGGACGTACTCATCACGATGAACCCGGCGGACGTCGCCGCCGTGTTCGAGGATCTCGCGGATGAGCGGCTGCCCCGGCTGTTTCGGCTGCTGCCGAAGGAGCTTGCGGCGGAGACCTTTGTGGAAATGGAACCGGAACAGCAGGAGATGCTGATCCGGGGCTTCTCGGACGCGGAGCTGCGCGCCGTGCTCGAGGAGCTGTACGTGGACGACGCGGTGGATCTCGTGGAGGAGATGCCCGCCAATGTCGTCAAGCGCATCCTCGCGCAGGCAGACCCCCAGATGCGCCGGGAAATCAACGACCTGTTGCGCTACCCGGAGAATTCGGCGGGCTCCATCATGACCACGGAATACGTCTCCCTGCGCCCGCAGATGACGGTCGCGGAGGCTATCACGCGCATCCGGCGCACCGGCGTCGATAAGGAGACCATCTACACCTGTTACGTGACCGAGGGCAGCAAGCTCATCGGCACGGTGTCGGTGAAGGATCTGCTGCTCTCGGCGGACGATTCCACCCCCATCACCGGGATCATGGACGAGAACGTGATCGCCGTGAGCACCCTGACCGACCAGGAAGAGGTCGCGCAGATGCTCTCGAAGTACAATTTCCTCGCCCTGCCCGTGGTGGACACGGACGGGCGCCTCGTCGGCATCATCACCTTTGACGACGCGATGGACGTTCTCGTGGAGGAGACAACGGAGGACATCGAGAAGATGGCCGGTATGCTCCCCTCGGAAAAGAGCTATCTGCGCTCCAACGCCTGGGATCTCTTCCGGCACCGCATCCCCTGGCTTGCGCTGCTGATGGTATCGGCGACCTTTACGGGCATGATCATCACGGGCTTTGAAAGCGCGCTCGCCGCCCAGGTCGTGCTCACGGCCTTCATCCCCATGCTGATGGACACGGGCGGCAACTCCGGCTCACAGGCCTCGGTCACCGTCATCCGCGCGCTGAGCCTGGGCGAGCTGGAATTTGCCGACGCGCCCAAGGTGATCTGGAAGGAGATCCAGACGGCCTGCCTCTGCGGTCTCGCCCTCGCGGCGCTCTGCTTCGGGAAGATCATGCTGGTGGACAGGCTGATGCTCGGCAACGCCGACATTACGGTGCTCACGGCCTTCGTGGTCTGCTTCACCATGGCGCTCACGGTGCTCATGGCGAAGGTCGTGGGCTGCACATTGCCGATGGCTGCCAAGCGCGTCGGCTTCGACCCCGCCGTCATGGCCAGCCCCTTCATCACCACGATCGTGGACGCGCTGAGCCTGCTCGTCTACTTCGGCATCGCCAGCGCCCTGCTGTTTTAGGAACAGTTCCTTAGATTTCAGCTTTCAGAAACAAATCACTGACCACTGGCCAATAACAATCATGGCTGTGAAAAACTACGTTTTTCACAGCCATGATTGTTATAGTAGCGATACAGACGCCCGCAATGATCGCGGGCAGCGCGTCCCGCAGGCGTATGTTCATCAGCGCCGCGACCAGCGCCCCCGTCCACGCGCCGGTGCCGGGCAGCGGGATCGCCACCAGGATCAGCAGCCCCCAGAAGCCGTAGCGCCGCACGGTGCCCTCCTTGGCGGCGGCCTTGCGCTCCATTCTGGTGATGAAGCCGTCGAGCCGCGCCCAGTGCAGCCGCAGCCAGGCGAAGATGCGCTGGATGTAGACGATGATGAAGGGCGTGGGCAGCAGGTTCCCGAGGATCGCCGCCGTCAGCGCGAGCGGGTAATCCAGCCCCAGGGCGATGCCGTAGGGCAGCCCCAGACGCAGCTCCACCACCGGAACCATCGAGATGAAGAAGGTGCTGATGCATTTTCCAAAGACCGTGCCGGTCAGCCAGTCGATCATAAGAGTGCTCCAAGTCAATAAGGATGCTTCCTGCGAAAGCGCTCCGGCTTTTACCGCGCAGGCAAAATCAGTATAGCATACCCCTTCTCCTTTCGCAAGGGAAGAGAAATTAAGAAATCATAAGTTTTTTGTAACGATACAGTCCCCTTGAGGGCAGCTCTAAAAACTACTCCATCAAGGGGACTGTATCGTTCCTTTGGAACTGTTCCGAAATAACTTGTGCAATCTGACTTGCCTTTTTCACCTGTAGCTTCGTTGTCAAATCTTGAAATACACAAAGTATTCCTGCGATTCCTACGCCATCTTTGCACAATTTATTTCTGCACAATTCCTCTGAGAGGATTATTGCGTCACGCGGGGAGCTTCATGGTGATGTTCGAGAAGCTGGCGTTGCAGCCGTCGGCGAAGACGGCGATGTGCGCGCCGTTGGTGCCGTGGAAGATGCGGGAGGAGAGCGCCTTGGTGTTGTCGATGTAGAGAACGACGATCTCATTCTCGCACACGAGCTTGACGTGGTGCGTGTCCTGCTTGCTGAAATCGAAGCGGGTGTAGGCCATCGGGTCGAAGCGTTCCAGCTCCTCGATCTCATAGCCCTCGTAGCGCACGAGCTTCTGCCCGGCGTCGAGGCAGAGGGCGGTGTAGGTATCGTCCGAGGCGCTGCCGCCGAAGGCAAAGCCCACGCGCCCGCCGTCAAAGCTCACGTCGCACTCGAGCGTCATGGTGACGGGGCGGGTGCCCATGTCGGCGAGAGCGTAGCCGCCGTCTCCGCCGGAGAGCGTGATGCTGTTGCCGCTGATCTCAACCTGACCCTTGCGGCCGACGGCCTCGAAGGGCTTGTCCGCGACGAAATACTCCTCCAGGCTCTCGGGAGCCTTGACGCCGAGCTTGCCGTCCTCCAGCTGCACGAGCTGGTGGTTCATGACGTTGCCGGCCCACTGGTAGATGCCGGAGTCCCCGCTGACGCCCGCGCGGCCGAGCCAGCCGCAGAGATAAACCTCGTCGCCGATCTCGGCGGTCTTGGCGGCGTAGAAGACGAAGCCGCTGCCCTCCATGGTGCCCTTGCCGTCGAGGATGTTGTCAGAGGGTGCGTGGAAGGGGCCGTACATGGAGTTGCTGAGCGCGTAGTAGGTCACGCAGTCCCAGCTATAGGTGAGGTACCAGGTGTCGCCGATGCGGAAGAGATCGGGGCACTCGAGGATGAACTGCGCGTGAGGGGCGAAGAAGGGGCCGCTGAACTCCCAGTTGACCAGATCCTCGGAGGTGAACTTCGCCACGACGCCGCCCATGCTCTGCTCGTGCGCGGCGATCAGCATCCAGTAACAGCCGTCGTCCTCTACCCAGAAGACCTCGGGGTCGCGGAAGTTGTCCTTGTCGTAGTTCTCCGGCGCGAAGAGCAGGGGTTCGGGGTTCTTTTCCCAGTTGACGCGGTCGGTGCTGGTGGCGACCATGACGCACTCCATGCCCTTGCCGCCGTTGCCGGTGTCATTGTGGCCGGTGTAGAACAGGTGGTAGAGCCCGTCCTGATCCTGCATGATGCAGCCGGTGCCCAGCGCGGGGTCGGGGTCGGACATCGTGCCGTAGTTCAGCACCATGCCGTGATCGGTGTAGTCGTAGAAGTTCGGGGTGCTGTACATGTAGAACGGGTGGTAACCCTGACCGTTGTGGTCGGTGTCGTAGAGGTAGTAGAGCTCGAGCGTGCCGTCCTCGGTGACGAAGGGCATCGTGTCGCCCACGTAGCCGCCCTCGGGGATGGGATAGAGGGTGTAGGGCATGGCGGCGTAGTCCTCATCGGGGAGGTTCGGGGCGAAGCCCTCCTCCACGGGCTCGGCAGGGGCTTCGACCGACGCCTCCGCCGCATCGGCGGGCGCTTCGGCAGGGGCGGCGCTCCCGCCGCCGCAGGCGGAGAGAAGCAGCGCCAGGATCAGAAGAAATACGGGCAAAAGCTGTCTTTTACGCATGGTCTGCACACCTTTCTTGTGAGAATTGTCAGTCTTTCACTTTCGGAGGGGGCGTCGCCCCCTCCGAAAACGGCTCAGAAGGTATAGATCGTATCGGAGACCTCGCTCGTGGCGCCGGCCTTCTCGACCTTGAGATTGTTGACGTTGAAGGTGCTGGGGGCGCTGGCTTTGCCGAGGGAGAACTGGAGCACGAGATGCGCGTCCTCATTGGCGTAGCCGATGTACTCGATGACCTGCGGCTCCATCATGGAGGTGAGGCCATACATCGCGCCGACGCCCTTCTCCGTGTCGTCCTTGTTGAGGCAGAGCTCGAAGGGCGTGTCGGCGTTGGAGAAGACCTCGAAGCTGACGCGGTACTTCTGCCCGGCCTTGAGCGTGACGCCGGTGTCGAGGAAGAGCTTGGTCATCCAGGGCTCGCGGCTGTCGAAGGCGGGGACGGACTTGAAGGTGATGTTGGCGTTGCGGGCGTTCGTGCGCAGGTCGGCGATGTCGTTGGGATAGTTGTCAATGCGCTTCTTCAGCTCAGCCTGCTGGGTGCTGACGCTCTTGAACTGCTCTTCCCAGCTAAGCTGAATCTCGCTCTTGCCAATCATGCGGAACTCGGGGTTGCGGAG
>CAJOFI010000052.1 GCA_905233595.1 uncultured Oscillospiraceae bacterium
AATATTCCCCACTGCTGCCTCCCGTAGGAGTCTGGGCCGTATCTCAGTCCCAATGTGGCCGTTCAACCTCTCAGTCCGGCTACTGATCGCAGCCTTGGTAGGCCGTTACCCTACCAACTAGCTAATCAGATATGAGCCCATCTTTCAGCGGATTGCTCCTTTGGTATCCAGACGATGCCGCCCGAATACATTATGCGGTATTAGCAGTCGTTTCCAACTGTTGTCCCCCTCTGAAAGGCAGGTTGCTCATACATTACTCACCCGTCCGCCACTAAGTATCAAGAGCAAGCTCTCAATACTCCGTTCGACTTGCATGTGTTAGGCACGCCGCCAGCGTTCATCCTGAGCCAGGATCAAACTCTCAATAAATTGTATCTTAAACCCTAAGGTCTAAAATCTATTCATGATCGCTTACTAGCTCTCAAAAGAATTGTTTTAAAGTCTTTTCTGACTTAAAGAACCCTTCTCTGGTGCTTATTTAGCATAAGCTTTTTCTTACATTGTTCAATTTTCAAGGTACACGCTTCGCTGTTTCCCTCTCGGTGACAGCTTGTTTACTTTACCACACCTTCGAGCGTTTGTCAAGAGTTTTTTTCGTTTTTTTCAAACTTTTTTCTCCCGGGCTTCCCGCTCTCGGTGCCGCTCTCTCGAGCGCTTGGCTAATATACCACCCATTCCCCCCTTTGTCAACACTTTTTTTCGCCTTTTTTAAACTTTTTTTCTGAGCGCTAAATCTTGTATTTTCTATCAGTGCAAAGCACAATAGCTGGGTGGTCTTCGTCGTTCTCCCCTCTGATCGCTCAGTTCCCGATATTCCCGATATAGGGAAGCGGCTCTGTTTTGCCGTTAAAGGCGTTCATCATACCTTTATATATAAAATAGAAGCGCAGCAGCGTCAGCACCCAGCCGAAGCCGGTGAGGGCGCCGATGGTATCGGCAACGAGGGTAAAGACGAAAAGCTTCATCCCCTGCTTTGCGTGGAACTTCGCGAAGGAGTCGTTCGGCGTGACGATATAGGGCAGGACGAAGAGGAAGCTTAGATAGCTCAGCGCGGCGAAGAGCTTGTTCGGCTCGGCGGCGGCCGTGGGATCGGCGCGGTTCATGGTCGTGCGGTAGGTGTAGCTTCTCGCCGCCTGCTGCCGTTCGGCCTGACGGCGGGCGTACTCCTGCTCGGCCCACTGACGGCTCTGCTCCTGCTGCTCACGGCGCGCCTGCTCCTGCTCGGCCCAACGGCGGTGCTCCTCCTGCCGCGCCCTGCGCTGCTCCTCCAGCTTTTCGCGCATCAGCTCGCTTGCCGTTTTCTGCTGGGCCGCCGCCTGCTGTTTGGCGGCCAGGTTCTCATCGTAGCCGCAGGCGAGGCAGGCCGTCAGCCCATCGGGAATATATGCGCCGCATTGTTTGCAATATGCCATAGTTGTCCACCTCTTTTAAGAGATAGACCCATTATAGCGGAAAATGTTCCCTGTTTCAATAGGGCTCAGGAGCAAAAGCGGTGATTTCCGATGGTGACGATCAGTGGGCGCGACCAGATCCACTTGCTGGTGGCCGTCGCGGGATTGAAGTAGTAGATCGCGCCGTAGCTGGGGTCGTAGCCGTTCATGGCCTCTTTGGCGGCGCGGTAGGCGCTCTCGCTCACGGGCTGGTCGAACTGGCCGTCGTCGAGGCAGGAGAAGGCGCCGGGCTGGTAGATGACGGCGGAGATGCTGTTAGGGAAGGAGGGGTGCTCCACGCGGTTCAAGACCACCGCGCCGACGGCCACCTGCCCGATATAGGGTTCGCCCCTGGCCTCGGCGGAGATGAGGCGCGCGAGAAGCTGCAGATCCCCGCTTCCCCCGCCGCCGGAGCCGGTGGCCGGGATACCGAGCGCAGCGAGGGTGAGGTTTCCGACCTGGCCGTCGGCGGTCAAGCCGTTTTTGCGCTGGAAGTAGCGCACGGCCTCCTCGGTCTTGCTGCCGTAGACGCCATCCACCGCGCCGGTGTAATAGCCCCATGTCTTGAGACGCTTCTGGATCTCGGTGACGGTCGCGCCGCTGCTGCCCTTCTTATACAGGTCTGCCGAGGCGCTCTGCGCCAGGGCGATGATGAAGATATTCACCGCGAACAGGATCGCGAGCATCAAAACCAGCTTCTTCCGCTCAGCGGACATAAAAATCCCCCCACAAGCTTTTTGGATAGTTTGTGAGGGGATGCGCGGGATTATTCTGTTCTCATCCGCGTTCATGCAGTTTTTTTGAAGGAAAATTAGTCACTGTTCAGTCTACGCCGATGGCGACCCTCGGGGCGTTTTTCGCCACCGCGTCGAGGGCGGCGCGCATGAGCTGTTCGTTCTCGCTCATCCCCGCGTCGTATTCCCGGCCGCCGCAGACGAGGATCAGCCGGAAATAGGCGAAGAACGCCTGCCCGCAGCACATGCGCCCGCGCACCTCCTGCACGCGCAGAAACGCGCGTTCCATCTCCTCAAAGGCGATATAGCGGGTCTTGAAGCCGTCCCTGTAATAGACGCCCAGCCTGCCGACGTAGATTTTGTCAAAGCTCTGCGCCGCCTCAAAATCGGCGGAAACAGCCTCATTTTCCACCGTTCCCTTGACCCCGGCGAACTTTTTCTCTGCCATGGAAAGCCCTCCTTCATAAATATTGTGTGCAATCTATCTTTATGATAGCAGAAATCTCTTGCAAGTCAAGCGTTTTCTTTTTATAATGGAGCCTGGAGCAAGCACAAGCCTCCGCCGCTTCGCGTGAGCCGGGGGAGACACTACTTATAAAGGAGATTTTTTATGTACTGCACGAGAAAGGTTCTGGAGGATCTGATCTGGGTCGGCGCCGACGACCGGCGTCTGGCCTGCTTTGAGGGCGTCTACGGTGTGCCCGACGGCGTTTCCTATAACTCCTATCTGCTGCTGGATGAAAAGACGGTGCTGTTTGACACGGTGGACAAGGCCGTTTACGGCGTGTTCCTCGAAAACGTCGCCCACGCGCTGGGCGGGCGCGCGCTCGATTATCTCGTGGTGCACCACATGGAGCCCGACCACGCCGCGACGCTCGAGCTTATTCTGCAGCGCCATCCCGAGACCACCGTGGTCTGCAACGCGAAGATCAAGGCGATGATCGCCCAGTTCTTCCCGATGGATCTCGAGGGCCGCTTCCATATCGTCAAGGAGGGCGACACGCTCTGCACCGGCAGGCACAATTTCACCTTCGTCATGGCGCCGATGGTGCACTGGCCGGAGGTCATGATGAGCTATGACCTCACCGACAAGATCCTCTTCACCGCCGACGCCTTCGGCACCTTCGGCGCGCTCAACGGCCGTCTCTTCGCGGACGAGACCGATTTCTTCGCCGAGCACCTGGACGAGGCTCGGCGCTACTACACGAACATCGTCGGCAAGTACGGCGCGCAGGTGCAGGCGGTGCTCAAGAAGGCACCGAAGCTCGAGATTTCTTACGTCTGCCCGCTGCACGGCTTTGTATGGCGCAGCCACTTCGGCGATTTTCTGGAGAAGTATCTGCTCTGGTCGAGCTACACCCCGGAGGAGAAGAGCGTGCTGATCGCCTACGCCTCCGTCTACGGGCACACCGAGAACGCGGCGAATATCCTCGCCTGCCGTCTCGCGGAGAAGGGCGTGCGCGTGCGCATGTACGACACCTCCGTCACCCCGGCGAGCTATATCGTGTCCGACGCCTTCCGCTGCAGCCACCTCGTCTTCGCCGCGACCACCTACAACGCGGGCGTGTTCGTGACGATGGAGAACCTGCTGCACGATCTGGCCGCGCACAATCTGCAAAACCGCAAGGTCGCCGTGATCGAGAACGGCTCCTGGGCGCCGACGAGCGGCAAGGTCATGCGCGAGCTGCTCGCCCCCTGCAAGAATATCGCGTTCATCTCCGACAATATCACGCTCAAGTCCGCCCTTGCCGCCGGGCAGGAGGCGGAGCTTGAGGCGCTGGCGCAGGCCTTCGCCGACGAGCTGAACCCCGCTCCTGTCGCCGTCGAGGCTCCCGTCGTCCCCACCCCGGGCGAATACAAGCCCGAGGCCGTGAACACCAAGGCCTTCAACAAGCTCTCCTACGGCGTGGAGCTGCTGACCACCGCGGTGGACGGCAAGGACTACGGCTGCATCATCAACTCCGCCTCGCAGGCGGCCTCCGGCGAGCCGAAGAAGGTCACCATCTCCGTCATCCGCAAGAACCACACCTGCGACATGATCCTCAAGTCCGGCGTGTTCAACGTCTCCATTCTGACCGAGGAGGCGCCGTACAGCCTCTTCAAGCAGTTCGGCTTCCAGTCCGGGCGGGACGTGGACAAGTTCGCGGACGTGAGCTGGGATACCCGCACGGCCAACGGCGTCCGTTATCTGCCGGAGTACACGAACGCGGTGCTCTCCTGTGAGGTGATCGAGGCGATCGACCTCGGCGCGTCCATGCTCTTCACCGCAAACGTGGTGGAGGCGAAGGTGCTCTCGAGCGCCCCCTCCGCGACCTACAGCTATTACCATGCGCACATCAAGCCCAAGAAGAACCCCGCGCCCGAGCAGAAGGAGTGCTGGGTCTGCAAGGTCTGCGGCTACGTCTACGAGGGAAGCGAGCTGCCCGACGACTTCGTCTGCCCGCTCTGCAAGCACGGCAAGGAGGACTTTGAGCACGTCGTCCCCGAAGCGAAGAAGAAGCAGAAGGGCTACATCTGCAAGCTCTGCGGCCACTTCGAGCCCTGCGAAGGCGAGCTGCCCGAAGGCTACACCTGCCCCCTCTGCAAGCACGGCAAAGAGGACTTCGAGCCCGCCGAGCAGTGAAAAACAGTCTTCAGTTTTCAGAAGAACGCGAGATGTAGCGATTCCTATCTAAAAACTGAAATCTAAAAAAACGGCTGTGAAAAAACTTCGTTTTTTCACAGCCGTTTTTTTACTCGATCCCGAGCACCTTGTAGTCCTGCGCTTCGACGGCGGCTTTCATCGTCTCGAAGTCCGCTTCGCCCTTGACGACGGCGGTGCCGGAGACGTGGCTCACCACGGCCTCGTCCACGCCGTCGAGCGCCTCGAGCGCCTTCTTGACTCTCGCCTCGCAGTGCGGGCACATCATGCCCTCGATCTTCAAAGTTCTCTCCATTGTTTGCTCCTCCTTGTTTTCGTCTTTGAGGATGATCTCCTCGGATTTTACGTTTCCCGGCCTGTCATGGCTCGCGTCGTGCATCTTAAACAGGTTCAGCCGCAGGGCGTTGGACACCACGCAAAGGCTCGACAGGCTCATCGCCGCCGCGCCCAGCATCGGGCTGAGCGTCAGCCCCGCCCAGACAAAGCAGCCCGCCGCCACCGGGATGCAGACCGCGTTGTAGAAAAAGGCCCAGAACAGGTTTTCGTGGATGTTGCGGAGCGTGGCGCGGCTTAAGCGGATCGCCGCCGCCACGTCCGAGAGCCGGGAGTGCATCAGCACCACGTCCGCCGCGTCGAGCGCGATGTCCGCCCCCGCACCGATGGCGATGCCGATGTCCGCCCTCGTCAGCGCGGGCGCGTCGTTGATGCCGTCGCCCACCATGGCGACCTTGCCGAAGGCCTGGAGCTTTCGGATGGCGCTCTCCTTCCCG
>CAJOFI010000053.1:0-5538 GCA_905233595.1 uncultured Oscillospiraceae bacterium
CAGGAGGCGTTCTGCACCCCCGGCTCGTTCGTGGCGTAGACCTTGAGCTCGGCGTAGTGGGTGGTCGCCGCGATCATGGCGCCGCACTTGCGGGCGTGCTCGATGATCGAGATGGCCAGCGCCGCGCCCTCGGTGGGGTCGGTGCCCGCGCCCAGCTCGTCAAAGAGCAGCAGCGAGCGGTCGTCGCACTCATTGAGGATGCTCACGATGTTCGTCATGTGCGCCGAGAAGGTGGAGAGGTTCTGCTCGATGGACTGCTCATCCCCGATGTCGGCCAGAATATGGCTGAACACGGGCAGATTGCTGCCGTCGGAGGCCGGGATGTGCAGGCCGCACTGGTTCATCGCGGCGAGCAGGCCGATGGTCTTGAGCGACACCGTCTTGCCGCCGGTGTTGGGGCCGGTGATGACGAGGGTGTCAAAGCTCTCGCCCAGCTCCACGTCGATGGGCACGGCCTTCGCCTGGTCGAGAAGCGGGTGCCGCGCCTTTCTGAGAAGGATGCCCTTTTCCTCCATGGACGCGGCCTGGCAGTCCAGCTTGTAGCTGAGCTTGGCCTTGGCGAAGATGAGGTCGAGCCGGGTCAGCAGCTCGAAGTCCGAGTCGATATCCTCCCGGTGCTCGGCGCAGTCGGCGGAGAGCTCGGCGAGGATGCGCTCGATCTCCAGCTTCTCCTTCGCCGCAAGCTCCCGCAGCTCGTTGTTCGCCTTGACCGCCGCCATCGGCTCGACGAAGAGGGTCTGCCCCGTGGCGGAAACGTCGTGCACCAGCCCGGGCACCGCGCCCTTGTGGTCGGCGCGCACGGGCACGACGTAGCGGTCGGAACGCATGGTGATGATCGGCTCCTGCAAGGCCTTCGCGTAGGAGGGCGAGGAGAGGATCTTTTGCAGCGCGTCGCGGGCTCTCGCGGCGGCGGCGCGCATCTGGCGGCGGATGGTCGCGAGCTCCGGGGAAGCGCCGTCCGCGATCTCATCCTCCCCGACGATGGAGGTGTTGATCTTCTCCTCCAAAAACTTGTTGGCGCGCAGGGCGTAGAAAAGGGAGTCGATGGCGGTCTTGCCCACCGCGTCGTCCCCGATGTAAGCGCGCACCAGGCGCGCGCACTGGAGCACGCGGGCGATGTCCAGCAGCTCCCGCGTGTTGAGCGCGCCGCCGAGATCGGCTCTTGCGAGGGAGGGGCGCACATCCTTCACGCCGGAGAAGGAGGGGCCGCCGCGCACGGTCATCATGGTCTTGGCGGCGCTGGTCTCCTCGAGACGGCGGGAGACCTCGAAGCGCTCGGACGAGGGCGTGAGCGCGAGGGCGCGCTCCTTCGCCGCCTCCCCCACCGCCTGCTGTGCCAGCATCTCCAGCACGGCGGGCAGCTCCAGGGTGTTCAGTGATTTTTCAAAAAAACTCATTGTTATACTCCGTATCGGTGGCCAGTGACCACTTAATCTATCGTACCTTTTTCCAGTAATCCAGCGTCGCGAAGCCGCGTTCGGCGTGCTCGCGCAGGTATTGCTCCGACGCGTCCGAAAGGCGCTTGAGGCTCTTCCCCTCCAGACGGAAGGAGAAGAGCTGCCTGGCCGGGGCGCTCAGCACGTAGCGCAGTGCCTTGAGCGCGTCCGCGTCCAGCGCGGCGGTGAGGCCGAAGTCCGCCTTTCGACACGCGCGGCAGCACAGCCCGCCGTTTTCGATGCCGAGGCAGGGCTCCTCCGGCTCGGTCTTGCCGCAGAAAACGCAGCGCTGCACGTTCGGCTCAAAGCCCGCGACCGCCATCAGGCGCAGCTCGAAGGCCGCCTTGAGCAGCACCGGCTCCCGCAGACCGCGGCTCAGCGCGTAGAGGGAGTTGAGCCCCAGCTGCAAAAGCGCCGGTTCCGGCTGCTCCTCGGCGCTGAAAGCGTCCAGGCACTCGGAAAAATAGCTGCCCAGCGCAAGGCGCGCGATGTCCTCCCGCAGGCCGGGAAAGCCCTCGATCACGCTGCCCTCGTTGACCTGCCACTTGCCCCGGTTATTGAAGAGCGTGAGGTCTGACCAGGTGAGCATTTGCGTCGCGGCGCCCGTGCGGCTCGACTTGCGAAGCGCCCCGCGCGCCTTGGCGCTGAGCTTCCCCTCCGACTCGGTCAGGATCGTAAGGATGCGGTCGGCCTCCTTGTAGCGCACCTCCCGCAGGATGAGTCCCTTTGTGGTTTGAAACATGTTATGTAAACTTTCTGCTCTGAGCCGTGCGTTTTCCGCGTCTGCTCAAAACGCACGGCTCAAAGCTCAAAACTCCTTGCCCTTCTTCCGCTCCTCCGCCAGCCTGTAGAGCATATAATACAGCGGATCGCCGGTCTCCCGGAAGGCCTGCCAGATGGCGTCTTGCATTTATACCACCTCTGCGCTTAGTGTTTGCAGAGGCGGCCGAAATCATTTACTCCTGCGTAAAGCCAAAATTTCTCAATTGCACCGCAGAGTCGCGCCAGTTCTCCTTGACCTTGACCCAGGTCTGCAAAAAGACCTTCGTGCCCATGAAATCCTCGATATCCGCGCGGGCAAGCTCCCCGATCTTCTTGAGCATCGCGCCCTTTTTGCCGATGATGATGCCCTTGTGGCTGTCCTTCTCGCAGTAGATGGTGACCTCGAGGTCGATGATGCCGTTTTCCCGCTCGGTAAAGCGCGTGACCTCCACCGCCGTACCGTGGGGGATCTCCTTGTCGAGGCAGCGCAGCAGCTTTTCGCGCACGAGCTCCGCGCAGATCTGCCGCTCGGGCTGATCGGTGATCATGTCGTCCGGGAAGAAGTGCGGCGCCTCCACGGCGTATTTGTCCAGCTCCTCGAGCAGCTCGTCCAGCCCCTCGCCGGTCTTGGCGGAGACGGGCAGGATGGCGTCGAAGCCAAAGCGCGCATTGTAGAGCGCCATGACCTCCAGGAGCCGGGTCTTCTCCACGGTGTCGATCTTGTTGATGACGAGCAGGGCGGGCGCGCCGGTCTGCCCGATGCGCTCGATGAGCGCATCCTCCTGCGGGCCGATGGCGGCCACCGGCTCCACGAGCAGCAGCACACAGTCCACGTCCGCGACGCTCTCCTTCACGACGTTCACCATGTAGTCGCCCAGACGGGTGCGCGGCTTGTGGAAGCCCGGCGTGTCCATCAGCACGAACTGGGTCTCGCCGCGGTTGACGATGGCGGTGATGCGGCTGCGCGTGGTCTGGGGCTTGTCGGAGACGATCGCGATCTTCTCCCCCACGAGGGCGTTTGTCAGCGTGGATTTGCCCACGTTCGGCCGTCCGCAGACGGTAATCATAGCGGATTTTGTCATTTCCCAATTTCTCCCGTTGTACATAATTGCCTCCCCCTTTGGGGGATCAGCCCGTAGCGCCGAGCATCGGCCGGCACTGCGCTAATCGCCCATGATGAGCTTCTCTCTCGCGCGCATCTGCGCCTTCATCGCGCCCTCGTCCACGTGGTCATAGCCCAGCAGGTGCAGCACGGAGTGCACCGTGAGATACATGATCTCCCGCTCGAAGCCGTGGCCGAACTCCTCCCCCTGCTTTTCGCAGCGGGGCAGGGAGATCATCATGTCCCCCAGCATGACCGAATCGGTCTCCAAATCGCGCTCGCAGCTCTCCGGGTCGAATTCCCCGGGCGCAAGCTCGTTCAAGGGGAAGCTCAATACGTCGGTCGCGCTGTCAACACCGCGAAACTCCGCGTTCACGCGCCGGATGCCCTCCTCGTCGGTCAGCATCACGCTCACGACGCAGGGCACGTCCACCCCCTCGGCGTCGAGCGCCAGCTTTACCGCCTTTTTGATGAGCGCGGCGGCGTTCCGATGCCCCAGGTTCTTCACTTCCCGGCTCACATAAATCTCATGCTCCACTTTGTCTCTCCTCAAAACCGGCCGTCAGGCCTTCTTAAACCTGCGGGCGGGCTGCCGCCTGGCGGGCTCTGTGGGGTTTTTCTTGTCGTAGACCTCGTAGGCCTCGATGATCTTCTGCACGAGCTGGTGGCGCACGACGTCCGCGCCGGTGAGCTTGCAGATGGCGATATCGTCGATGCCCTCGAGCACCTTCATCGCGACCTTGAGGCCGCTGACCTTGTCCTCGGGCAGGTCGATCTGCGTCACGTCGCCGGTGATGACGACCTTGGAGCCGAAGCCGATGCGCGTGAGGAACATCTTCATCTGCTCGCGCGAGGTGTTCTGCGCCTCGTCCAAAATAATGAAGCTGTCGTCGAGCGTCCTGCCGCGCATGTAGGCCAGCGGCGCGACCTCGATGTTGCCGCGCTCGAGGTATTTCTGATAGGTGTCCGCGCCCAGCATGTCAAAGAGCGCGTCGTACAGCGGGCGCAGATAGGGATCGACCTTGCTCTGCAGATCGCCGGGGAGAAAGCCCAGGCGCTCCCCCGCCTCGACCGCGGGGCGGGTGAGGATGATGCGGTTGACCTCCTCGGCGCGGAAGGCCGCCACCGCCGCCGCGACGGCGAGATAAGTCTTGCCCGTACCGGCCGGGCCGATGCCGAGGGTGATCGTGTTCTCGGCGATGGCCTCGCAGTAGCTCTTCTGCCCGAGGGTCTTGGGCTTGATGGGCTTGCCCTTGGCGGTGATGCAGATCACGTCCCCGGCAAGCTCGTGGATCTCGGTCTCCTTCCCCTCGCCGACGAGCTTGAGGATATAGCGCACGTTCTGCGCGTCGATGCTCTCCCCCCGTGCGGCGAGATTCAGCAGGGCGGTGATCGCCTTCTCCGCAAGCTGCACGCTCTCGGCCTCGCCGCTGATGTGGAGCTTGTCGTCCCGGCTCAGCACCGTCACGCCGAGCTCTGTCTCCAGGATGCGCAGATTCTGGTCAAAGGAGCCGAACACGCTGATGACGTGCTCCATCCGATCGACTTCCAGGGTTTTCTCTGTCATGGCGTTCCTTTCACGGCGGAGAAGCCTCCGCCTCTTTCGCAATGTTTTCAAAGCACTGTGCGCGCAGGGTAACGTAGATTGCGCCGTCCTTCTCCACGGCAGAGAAGCTGCGGCGCACGATCTCGCCGCTGACGCGCTCCCGCAGATACGCCTCCAGCCGCGCCTCTGCCCCAGAGGGGTCGAAGGGCGAGGGCTCCCGCGCGGGATGGGCGATCACCGTCTCCCGCACGAGCGTGACGGGCAGGGCGAAGAGCCCTTTGATCCCCAAGCTATATTCATGCACAATTTTATCATATCCGTCAAGCATCTTTCTACTCTTTCCGTAAAAATTTATGCGATTTTCTCCGATCACGAGGGCGAAGCGCTCTCTTCGCCGCCCGCCCTCGGCCTTTTGCGTCTCCGGAAGGGGGCAGACGGCGCTCACTTCATACCAGGTGTCCGCCCAGACCTCCCCCCGCGCGCGCACGGGGCGCGGCCTTCCCATGAGGTTTTCGGGCGCGCCGCTCACGAGCGTCTCCCCCTCCCGCACGGCGCTGCCCGGCTGCACCAGCGCTTTTCCGTTTAACACCGAGACGCGCCGCACGATGCCCGTGTGGGAGGCGACGAGATCGCAGGCCGCGCTCTCGAGATAGATCTCCGGCTTCTCCGCCCGCTCCCGCACGAGCACGACC
>CAJOFI010000053.1:5573-11408 GCA_905233595.1 uncultured Oscillospiraceae bacterium
GGGCGCGGCTTCGCACGAGATCGGTCTCGAGCGCGGGCCAGAAGCAGCCGCGCGTGAGCCCCGCTTCGCGCAGGGCGCGCTCGATCTCCCCACGGCTCAGGCGCTCGCTGCCATAGACTTCTATATCCCAGACGAAGAGCGAGGAGAGGCACAGAAGCCCCGCGAGCAGCAGCGCCGTCAGCGGGAGGGCGAACCTTCGGCGCAGGAGCTTCCGATCCCGGCTCCCGCCCCGCAGGCGCAGAAGCCTGAGCTCGCACTGGCAGCCCTCACAGATCGCGCGCAGGCGCTCCAGGTGCTCCTCGTCCAGCGCGCAGCGGATCGTCTGCCCGTCCACCGCCCGCACGCGGCGCAGGGCGACGCCCGACGCGATGCAGCGGTTGACCGCCGCCTCGGGGAAGACGCCGAAAATCTCCGCCTCGGCCTCGCCCCGGATCCGATAGGATAGCTTCATCATAGCATCAACTCCACGAGATGTCCTGTAATTCGCCCCGAACGAGCAGCTCCCGCCGGTTCATCGCGGCGATGCGCAGCTCCCGCCCCATGAGGCTGAGCTGCCGCTTGCCGAGGCTCACGCTGATCCGCTCCCGGCTGTATTCGAGGATGCCCCGGTGATTTTCGATCAAGGCGCGGCTTGCGTCGATGACCGTGAGCCGGGGCGTCCCCAGCGCCTCCTCCGGCAGCTCCAGCCGGTCTGCCAGGCGCGGCACGATGCCCTTTTTCTTCAAGCCCGATCACCTCCTGTCCGTATAAAGCTATGCGCCCGCCCCATAGAATACTACAAGAGGTGATGGACACGAAAAACAAACTTGCGGTCTTTGCATCGCTCTGCGGGCTGTTTGCCCTCATCGCGGCCTCGGGCGAGGCGGTCGATGCCTGTCGGGAGGGGCTCAGGCTCTGCGTGGAGCTGATTTTGCCGTCGCTGTTCCCCTTCTTCGTGCTGTCGGGGCTGCTGCAAAAGCTGGGGCTTCCCCAGCTTTTAGGCGCGAGGCTGGCACGGCTTTCTCAGAAGCTCTTTCACGTCTCCGGCGCGGGCTGCACGGCGCTCTTCATGGGGCTGCTCGGCGGCTATCCGCTGGGGGCGGCGTACGTTGCGGGGCTTTATGAGAGCGGCGCCGTGGACGCGCGGGAGGCGGAGAGGCTGCTCGCCTTCTGCAACAACTCCGGCCCCGCCTTCTTCCTCGGCGCGCTGGGGGCGGGGGTCTTCGGCTCGGTGAAATGGGGGCTGCTGCTCTACGCGGTGCACGCTGCGGCGGCGGTGCTGACGGGGCTTCTGCTGCGCGGCAAAGACCGCGCAAGCGCCGCGCCGCCCAGCAGCTCCGCTCCCCTGCCCTTTTCGCAGGCGCTGCCCGGGGCGGTGCACGGCGCGGTGATCGCCAGTCTGAACGTCTGCGGCTTCGTGGTGTGCTTCGCGGTGTTCACGGGGCTTTTGAACGCCCGTGGGCTCCTCCCGCTGCTCGCGGGGCGGCTCGCCGCCCTCACCGGGCAGAGCCTGGGCTGGTGCCGCGCGCTGCTGACGGGCTTTTTCGAGCTGGGCGGCGGCATCGGCGCGCTGCGCGGTCTTGCGCCCACAGCGGAAAATCTCGCCCTCGCCTCCGCGCTGATGGGCTGGGGCGGGCTTTCGGTGCAGTTTCAGACCCTCTCGCTGCTCGCGGACGCGGATATCAAAAGCGCCCCGCACACGGCGGGGCGCATCTTGAGCGCGGGTTTGAGTTTTGCGCTGGCGTATGGGATTGCGGGGATCATAAGCTGAAAGCCGATTCTTCGCAGGCTTTGAAAAGTCCCTCCTGCCGTGCAGGGTTTTTACGGTTGGCAAGCCCGCGAACACCGCTTCCAATAACAGTGAAGAGCCGAACCACGAACATGGTTAGGAACTCAAGCCGACAGTTTTTTAGAACCCAAACACGACGCCCACGACCGCAGAGGCCAGGATGAACAGGATCGGGTGGAGCTTTTTGGTTTTCTTCACCGCGCGCGTGAACACAAGCAGCAGCGCCGCGAGGACGAGCGCCTTCCAGCGAAAGAGCTCGAAAAGCGCGCCGCCTGCCGCGAAGGCTTCGGTATTCAGCAGCGCGACCTTCACCACCAAAACGCCCGCCGCCGCGATCAGCCCCACCGAGCAGGGGCGCAGGCCGTAAAACGCCGCGTCCACGTATATCACGGACGGCGTCACGAGCCCCAGCGTCGCGATCACCGCGCCGGGAACGCCGGCGGTGGTGAAGCCCACGTAGGTCGCCATGTTGACGCCGATGGGGCCGGGCGTGGACTCGGAGACGGCGATCATATCCGCAAGCTGCGCGGCGGTAAACCAGCCCGTGCGCGCGGAGATGTCATAGAGGAACGGCAGCGTCGCCATGCCGCCGCCGACGGCGAAAAGCCCGGTCTTGAAAAACTCCCAGAAGAGGCGCAGCAGGATCATTTTCCGCGCACCCCCAGTCTGGTAAAGAGGATCCCGGCGGCGGCGCAGAGCAGGACGAAGACCACCGGGGAGAAGTCCAGAAACACGCTCAGCACGAAGACCCCCAGGCAGAGGCAGAGCGCCGCCTTATCCGGGACAGCGCTCTTCCAAAGCTTTGTGACCGCGTTGAAGATCAGCACGCACACGCAGACACGGATGCCCGCGAAGGCGCTCTTGACCGCCGGGATGTCGGCAAAATTGCTGAGCACCCCGGCGATGACGCTGATGATGACAAGCGAGGGGAACACGACGCCAAGCGTCGCGGCGACGCCGCCCATGACGCCCGCCCTGCGGAAGCCGACGAAGGTCGCCGTATTCACGGCGATCACGCCCGGGGTGCACTGCCCCACGGCGTAATAATCCATCAGCTCCTCGCGCGTGGCCCAGCCCTTGTTCTCCACGATCTCCCGTTCCAGGATCGGCAGCATGGCGTAGCCGCCGCCGAAGGTCATCACGCCAACCCTGGCGAAGGACAGGAACAGGTCAAAAAGCAGGTTCATTTACCGATTTTTTCCGCGTAATTCTGGTACTTGGCGATCTTCTCCGCGCAATCCTCGCCGCTCTTGCCGCGCACGAGCAGATAGACCTTGATCTTCGGCTCGGTGCCGGAGGGACGGACGATGAAGCTCGAGCCGTCTGCCAGCTCGAAGTAGAGGACGTTGGAGCCGAAGAAGGGCGTCTTGTCCACCTTGCCGAGACCCGCGACCGCGATGCTGCCGTCGAGGTAGTCGCGCAGGCGGATGACCTCTTCGCCCGCGATGCTCTCGGGCGGGTTGGAGCGCATGTTGTCCATGATCTCCTTCATCTTCGCCATGCCCTCGAGGCCGGGCATGACAAGGTTCAGGGTCTTCTCGGCATAGTAGCCGTACTTTTCATACAGAGCCTTGAGCGCGTCGAGCAGGGTCATGCCCTTGAGATGGTAGTGCGCCGCCATCTCCGCGATCATCATGGAGGCGGAGACCGCGTCCTTATCGCGCACGTAGTCGCCCATCATGTAGCCGTAGCTCTCCTCGAAGGCGAAGATATACTCATAGCTTCCGGCGGCCTCCCAGGAGGCGATGCGCTCGGCCATGAACTTGAAGCCCGTGAAGGTGTCCTCAAAGTGGACGCCGTTGGCCTCGCAGATCGTGCGCGCCATGCTGGTGGAGACGATGGAGTTGAGCGCGCCGGGATTGGCGGGCATTTTGCCGGTGCTCTTCTTGGCCTGGATGATATAGTCGAGCAGGAGGCAGCCCATCTGGTTGCCGGTGATGGTCACGTACTTGTCGCCGTCGCGCACCATGGTGCCCACGCGGTCAGAGTCGGGGTCGGTGCCGATGATGAGGTCGCTGTCCACCTTCTTGGCAAGGTCAACGGCCAGATAGAAGCCCTCGGGGTTCTCCGGGTTCGGGGAGACGACGGTCGGGAAGGCGCCGTCGATGACCATCTGCTCGGGCACGGGGTAGAGGTGCTTGATGCCCAGGCGCTTGAGCGCTTCGGGAACCAGCTTGTGGCCGCAGCCGTGGAAGGGGGTGTAGACGATCTTGAGATCGTCCGCCGCCGCCTTGACGGCCTCGGTGTCGATGGCCATGGCCATGGTCTCCTTGAGGAAGGCCTCGTCGGTCTCCTCGCCGATGACCTCGATGAGCCCGGCCTTGACGGCCTCGTCAAAATCGCAGGTCTTGAAGCCGGTGAAGATGTCGATCTCGTTCATGAGCCTGGCGATGGCGTCGGCATGCTGCGGGGGAAGCTGGGCGCCGTCGGACCAATAGACCTTGTAGCCGTTATATTCCTTGGGGTTGTGGGAGGCGGTGATGTTCAGACCCGCGGTGCAGCCATAGTAACGCACGGCAAAGCTCAGCTCCGGAGTGGGGCGCAGCGCGTCGAAGATGCGGACGTGGATGCCGTTTGCGGCCATGACGCAGGCGGCCTCGCGCGCATACTCCACGCCGTTGAGGCGGCAGTCGTGCGCGATGGCGATGCCCTTGCGCTTGGCCTCCTCGCCCTCGGCGCAGATGACCGTGGCGAAGGCCTGGGTGGCGTGGCGGATGACGTGCACATTCATCTGGTGAAGCCCCAGCTTCATCGTGCCGCGCAGACCCGCGGTGCCGAACTCCAGCGGCGCGAAGAAGCGGCTCTCGATCTCCTTCTCATCGTCCTTGATGGCGTCAAGCTCCGCCCACTCCTGCTCGGAAAGTGCGGGGCTGTCCAGCCAGCGCTGATACTCTTCCTTGAAATTCTTCATTGCTGTTGTGTTCCTCCTCAATAAAATTCAGTTGCGCAGCTTCGTTTTTCAGGTCTCGCTCGCGTCGGGCTCAAGCAGCGCCCTCGCGTCCCCGAGCAGGGTCTCCGGGACAAAGATCTCCACGCCGTAGCCGCTGATGCCGAGCACCACCCTCCCGAGGCTCCCCTCCGCGCGCTCCATGCAGAGGCAGGGGATGCCGTAGGCCCTGAGCATGTTCACCGTGAGTTGGTCGGACAGGTCATTGCAGCTTCTGGTGCAGAGGTAGGCGGGCGAGACGGTCTCGCCGCTCTCCGTGCGCGGCCAGCTCTCCAGCAGCTCGCCATGCTGGTACTGCCCCCAGGTGATCTTATTTTCGTCGCTCATTGCAAGCCCTCCTGTTCTATTTTCCTATTATATACGAAAAGTCCAAAAAAGGGAAGCCATTATTTAACCAGTTTTCAGTTTTTAGTTTTCAGCCGCTGACGGCGGAGGAGCACTGTGCGGCTACGGGGAGACGCCCTCTCAGTCTCGCTCGGCAGCTCCCCCGGAGGGGGAGCCAAGAACTGGCCACTAAATAAATCGGTCATAAGAAAACAGCGTTTTCTTATGACCATTATTTATGGTATCTGCTTCCCTCTTTGATCTTGAAGCCGCGGTAGAGCTGTTCGGCGAGCATCACGCGGGCGAGATGGTGGGGAAAGGTCATTTTGGACATGCTCAGGCGCAGCTCGGCGCGGTTCTTCACCGCGTCGCAGAGGCCGAAGGAGCCGCCGATGATGAAGCAGAGCTTCGGCTTGCCCGAGCCCTCGCGCCCCGCGATCAGCTCCGCCACGGCCTCGCTCGGAAGCTCCTTCCCCTCCACGCAGAGCGCCGTCACGTAGGCGTCGTGCGGGATGGCCTTCAAAATCTCCGCGCCCTCCCGCTCGAGCGCGGCCTTGACCTGCGCGTCGGAGGGGTTTTCGGGCAGGCGCTGCTCGGGAACGTCCACGCACTCGAGCTTGCAGTAGCCGCCGAGGCGCTTGCGGTATTCCTCGAAGGCCTCGACGTAAAATTTTTCGCGCAGCCTGCCCACGCAGATGAGCTTTACCTGTAACACAGCGCTGTCCTTTCCACCGGCACCGTGAGGCAGCCGGACGCCGGCGCGACCGCGAGCCAGGCCGACGTCCCGGTAAGCGCC
>CAJOFI010000053.1:11495-12267 GCA_905233595.1 uncultured Oscillospiraceae bacterium
GCTCGTCTCATAGGCCAGCTCCGGCCTGTTGTTCTCCCGGCTCAGATGCCCGAGGACGATGCGCGCCGTGCCGCTCTCGGCGAGCGCGCGGGCAAGCTGCGCGCAGGCTTCGTTCGACAAATGCCCGCGCTCGGAGAGGATGCGGCGCTTTAAGTGCGCCGGATAGGGGCCGTAGGAGAGCATCTGCTCGTCGTGGTTCGACTCGATGAGCACCGTGTCCGCCCCGCGAAGACCGCTCATAACCTCGTCCGTGACGCAGCCGAGATCGGTCGCGAGGGCGAAGACGCCCGAGCCCGTCACGCGGTAGCCCACGCTCTCATCCGTGTCGTGCATCGTGTGGAAGGCCAGCACCGAGACGCCGCCGACGCGAAAGGCCTCCCCCACCGGGACGACGCGCAGGCAGCCCTCGATCTCCGGCAGCATGCCGCGCAGCCGGTTGGCCACCGTGCGCGGCGCATAGACCGGCAGACGGTGGTACTTGAGCAGCATTCTGAGCCCCGCAATATGATCGGAGTGCTCATGCGTGATGAGCACTCCGGCAATTTCGCTGATTTTGCGCCCGACCTGCGCGAGCGCGGTCTCCGTCCGGCGCATGGAAATGCCCGCGTCAAGCAGCACGTGGGTGTCGCCGCTCGAGAGCAGGGCGCAGTTCCCGCTCGAGCCGCTCGCAAAAACCGTAAGCTGCATCAGCCGATGGAGAGGATCTTCTCGGAAGCGTCGCCGTCCTCCTCAAAGTTCAGGAGGCTGATGTCCGCTCCCAGGCCACGCAGCT
>CAJOFI010000054.1 GCA_905233595.1 uncultured Oscillospiraceae bacterium
CACTCGATCTTCATCGGGCGCGACTTCGGCCAGACCAAGAGCTATTCCGAGGAGACCGCCGCCGCCATCGACGAGGAGGTCAAGGCCATCTTCGACCGCGCCGCCGCCGACTGCGAGAAGATCCTCTCCGAGCACGCAGACGAGCTGCGCGCCGTCGCGGAGTATCTGCTCGAGCATGAGACCATGGAGGGCGAGGAGTTTGACTACTTCTTCGCGCACGGGGAGTTCATGCCCGAGAGCGTCAGGCAGGCGAAGCTCGCCGCGAAGGATCAGACCATCGAGCGCCCTGCCCGCAGGATCTCCATGAGCGACGAGGCGCCCGCCGCCCCGCAGAGCGCGGAGGGGGAAGAAACGCAGACCGAGCCTCCTGCTGAGGAGCAAACTGAACAGTAAAGAAAAGGGGCTATGAGAAAACTTCGTTTTCTCATAGCCCCCGCGCATTTTTTCCTGCATTTACTGTTGAGGAATCGCGTTTGGTATGCTATAATAAAGTGCCTTGATAGATTTCAAGGACAAATTGATGCAAAGGCTTGGATGACGATGAGCTACGACGATTTGGATTTGGACGCCATCATGGCGGAATATGAAAAGTCGCCCCCGAAGGCTGCGCCGCAGAGCGATGCAGGCGGCGTCTCCGACGAGACGATGGTTTACAGGGCTCCCGCGGGAAAAGCATACGGAGAGGACAACGAGGAGTACGAGGACGAGTACGAGGACGAGCCGGAGGAGAAGACCGGCGGTCTCTTCGCGCGTATTCGCAAAAGAAACGCCGATCCCGACGATGATTACTTCGACGAGGAGTACGAGGACGAGGAGCCGGTAAAGAAGCCCGGACTCTTCTCCAGACGGAAGAAAAACGAACCGGAGGAGTACGACGAGGAATACGAGGACGAGGAGCCGGTAAAGAAGCCCGGGCTCTTCTCCGGACGGAAGGAAAAGAAGGCCGAGGTTCAGGACGAATATGACGAGGGGCACGAGGAGGAAGCGCCGCAGCCGGCCTTTGAGCCGCTGCCCGTGGGAAAGCGGGTGCTGCTGAACCTGCTGTTCCTGGGGCTTTTGTGCCTGGAGCTTCTCTGGTCGCTCAACAATCTGCACCCGATGGGCGCCGTGGCGCAGCCGCGCGCGACGGCCGCGCCGGTCTGCCCGAGGATACGCAGACGCCCGAAGTGACGCCGGAGCCGACCCCGGAGCCGACGCCCGAGCCCATCTCCTATTCCATCCCGGAGGACGCGCTGGTCGCGCCCGCGCCGAACCCCGAGGCCTTCGGCTCCGTGCCCATTGAGCAGGCGAGCCGCATCCTCGACGTGATCCAGCAGGCGCGCGACAGCGGGCTTCTGCGCGAGGACGAGGAAGTGGCCTTCGACCCGAACGCCAACTTCTACACCGGCCTCTACGCCGAGGAGATCAAGTATTACCTGGACGATTCCATTCTGACCATCCTCTGGAAGGAGGACATCGACGGGCGCTGCTGCAGCTTCGCGGAGATCAAGGTGCGCGACGGCTCGCAGTTCAGGCGCAAGCTCGCGGACGACACCTTCGGCTCCTACAACTACTACTTCGCGACGGAGCTTGCGGCGTCCACCAACTGCGTCATCGCCATGAACGCCGACTACTACGCCTTCCGCGACTTTGGCATGGTGGCCTATGGGCGGGAGCTTTACCGCTTCAACACCTCCACCTACACGGGCAGCTACAAGAAGTACAACTGCTTTGACACGCTCTTTGTCACCGCCGACGGCGATTTCCTGTACAAGGAGCTCGGCGAGGTGAACACGGAGGATTCGATCCGCGAGTTCATGGCGGAAAACGACGTGGTGTTCTCCCTCGCTTTCGGCCCGATCCTCGTGCGCGACGGGGAGGCGACGGTCACCTCGTGGTATCCCGCCGGCGAGGTGGACACGGCCTGATAAGCTGCACTACCTGTTCATGACCGTCAACCACGGCTCCAACGCCGCCAACTGCACGGTCAACAAGATGGCGGAGTTCTTCGAGCGCAAGGGCGTGATCACCGCCTACGGCCTCGACGGCGGTCAGACCAGCGAGATCGTCTGGCAGGGCACACCCTATAACCACGTGGACTGGGCCTCCGAGCGCCTGGTCAGTGACATCATCTACTTTGCGTCTGCCGTGGGCAGCACCGGGGAAGGAGGCGGCAACTGATGGATTACGTTCTGGATCTGGATTTCGCCGTGTTCCGCATGAGCGCGGTGACAATCAGCGCGGGCATCGCGCTGGCGGTGCTCCTCAGCTGCGCGCTCTACGCCCGCAGAAAAGAGGGCGTTACGGCGGTGCTCGCCATGAGCGTGATGGGGCTCGTCTTCGGCGTTCTGTTCAGCCGCTTTCTGCATTGGTACTTCACCGGCGAGGTCTACGCCTCCTTCACGGCGGCCTTTACGGACTTTGACCGGGGCAGCTTCTGCCTGCAGGGGATGTTCCTCGGCGTATGGCTCGCGGCCTTCCTCACGAAGAAGCTGCGCCTCACCGGGAGCGTCAACGGTCTGCTCGACGCTGCTGCGCCGGGGCTCTGCCTGCTCGTGGCGATGATCCGCCTGAGCGCGCTCTTCAACAGCACCTGCCGCGGGCGCATCACGATCAAGGCGCCGATCTTCCAGCGCCTGCCCTTCGCGGTGGCGAGCGTGGACGCGGTCGGCAACGTGACCTACCGTTTCGCGAGCTTCTTCATCGCCGCCATTGCCATGCTCGTGGTGACCCTCGTGGTCTGGCGCTTCTGCGTCGAGGACGAGGAGCGCTGGATGAAGTGGCCCTGCCCGGGCGAGGGGAACACGATCCGCTTTGCGCTCGTGCTCTACGGTGCGGTGGAGATCATCATGGACTCCACCCGCAACGACTCCCCGCTCATGCATTTCCGCTTCATCTCCCAGCTCAACAAGTTCTCCGCCTTCATCTCCCTCGCGCAGATATTCGCGGCTGTGGCGATGCTCTGCGTGCTGATCCACTACAGCCGTATGTCCATCAAGGCCAATGGCTTCAAGTGGTATCATCCGCTGCTGTGGCTCGGCTTCCTGGTGAGCCTCTTCGGCGTGGGCAAGCTCGGCGAGTACAACGTCCAGCGCTACGCGACCTATGCCAAGTGCTACGCCTGGATGGGCGCGTCGCTGATTCTGATGGCCGCCATGCCGATCCTCGCCTGGCATAGCTGCCTTGACAGCGGGGAAAACGTTGAAGAATAGGATAAGCCCTTCACCGGGGCAAAAAACCGGGGATGTGAAAAAACGTAGTGGTTTCACATCCCCGATCTTTTTGACTCAGGCTTGCTTTTTGATGTTGTTTGCGAGGTAGAAGATGCCGCCATCGACCAGCAGGGAAATCACCGCAGAGAAGATTTCCTGACCGCCCTCCTTGAAGCTCGTGATGAGGGACAGAGCGCTCAGCACAAGCGCGATGAGGGAAATGACCCACAGGGGCTTGGCCTTGGAGGCGTCCTTCGCGGCGCGCAGGGAGAAGATCCCCTCGACCAGACCGACGATGCCGGAGACCAGCATGACGATACCGCCGAGGAGGAAAGCCGCGATGCCTATTGCAAGCTCGTCGCTGGGCTCCGCCCCGCTCACAGCGCCGAGACCGCCGATACCCAGCATACCCAGGGCGGCGATCAGGCACAGAACGGCGACGATGATGTCGATAATGCCGAGCACCTTCACGATTTTCTGGCTTTTCACAAGATCCATGTACAAATCCTCCTTTTCTATCTTGCGTCCAGTACCACTGAACGCTTTTGTATTATACCAGAAATTGCGCCGGAAGGAAAGAGGGAAACTCCAAAATTCGCACAGATTTGCAGATTTTCTCTTGCGTTTTGAGGCGGAATTGATTATTCTTACCATGAGACGAGGGGGAGCCGCGCAGGCGGCGCAGGACGGACAGTTCCTCCCGCTCGCGCCAAAGGAGGACAGAGGAGGCATATGATGTTTTTTACCTATGAGCAGCCGGAGTTTGACCGCAAGGATCCCGCCGAGATCCGCCGCGTGATCGGCGAGGCCGCACAGAACGGGCGGGAGGCCGCACGCGAGGGCAGGTGCGCCGATTACATCCCGGAGCTTGCCAAGGCCAACCCGGAGGATTTCGGCGTCTGCGTGCGCGATCTGAGCGGGGAGACGGTCGCCTTCGGAGAGACGGAGAAGCGCTTTTCGATCCAGAGCATCAGCAAGGTCATCAATCTTGCCGCCGCGCTGAAATTTCTCGGCTTTCAGGAGACCTTTTCCCACGTGCGCATGGAGCCCTCGGGCGATCCCTTCAATTCGATTTTGAAGCTGGATACGGTCAGCGAGTACCCCTCAAACCCCATGATCAACGCGGGCGCGATCCAGGTGATGAGCCTGCTGTCGAATTTCATGGATTTTGACGAGCTGCTAACTTTCGCCAGAGCCTTCTGCATGGACGACGGGATCGAGCTCAACGAGGCGGTCTACCGTTCCGAGGCGGAGACGGGCGACCGCAACCGAGCGATCGTCTATCTGCTCAAGAGCAAGGGCGTTTTGTGCGGGGAGCCGGAGAAGACGCTGGATCTGTATTTCAGAATGTGCTCGCTGAACGTGAACGCGGGCAGCCTTGCGAACATGGGGCTTCTGATCGCAAACGGCGGGCAGAACCCCTTCACCGGCAAGCACGTCCTGCACCCCGGCTACGTCCGCACGATCCGCAGTCTCATGTATACCTGCGGGCTGTATGACGAGTCCGGCGAGTTCGGCGTCACGGTGGGCATCCCCTCCAAGAGCGGCGTCGGCGGCGGCATCGTCGCAAGCGTCCCCGCCCGCTGCGGCATCGGCACCTACGGCCCCGCGCTCAACGCCAAGGGCAACAGCGCGGGCGGCATCGCCGCCCTGCGTCACCTGTCCCACCTGCTGAAGCTGAATATTTTTGATTAAAAGGAGAATACGATCATGCCCAAAAAAATTTCTACCGCGACGATCCTGTCTGTTGTGAGCCTCTGCGTCTCCGTGCTGTGCCTGGTGCTGCTGATGATGAATCTCGGCGGCGGCCAGGAGGCGGAGAAGAGCATACAGTACGTCATGTACGTCGGCACGAACGATAAGGATACCTACCAGCTCGAGCACAGCCGCGAGGAGGCGCGGGATATTGTGGATCGTGTCTGCCTCAAGTATTTCGAGGGCTACACGCTCCAGGAGGCCACCGGCGCCTGGACGGATGAGAAAAACGAGATCACCCACGAATACACGCTCGTCTGCTATTTCGACGACACGGACAAGCAGACCGTCTATCAGGCAGCCGATGAGATCATCCGGGAGCTGAACCAGAACACGGTGCTCATCGAAGAGGACGTCATCAGCATCGAGTATTACGGCGGGAACTGACAAGCCGCCCCACAAGAGGCTAGGCAGATTCGCGCACGCCGGATCACCGGGCGACAAAGGCCGCTTTCACGTTTCCCCGTGAAAGCGGCCTCTTCGCTGCCCGAAATGCGTTTCACCGTGAATAATGTCATTATCAGGCCGAAACAATCCGCGTGATCAGAGAGGAAAGCAAACTGAGTAAAGACCTTCTAACGATGCTGCTTGAAAAGGCGAATGAAGAAGAAAGGGAATTGTCTTTGGCTGCCGAAGAAGCACAGCATACTCTTGATGAACTCGTCCAAGACGATGCAAATAGGGAAACGGTGGAATACGACAGGCTTTTGAGTTGGGCAGATTTCTATGATACCTGTTCTTTTGAAACAAAGAAAATGTTTATCGCGCAGTTTATCAAGTCTGTCCGAGTATCACGGGATTACAACATTGAGATCGAGTTTAATGTTTCCTTCGACGAGTTTAAGAATCTGAAAGCCAGCGGGGAAATGAGCGCATAGAAAAAGGAAGTCTGAAACCAGACTTCCCGAAATTGGTGGAGACGGAGGGATTCGAACCCTTGACCTTACGGATGCGAACCGTACGCTCTCCCAGCTGAGCTACGCCCCCAATTCCTCCAGCGTCGTTATTATAACACATTTTTTCGATTTGTAAAGAAAAACTTGAAATTTTTTTTTAGCTGTAGTACAATACTGTTCGTGGCTTTTGACAAGGCTGCACTAGTTGGGGAGCCAGCGGTGCCCTGTAACCTGCAATCCGCTATAGCAGGGACGAATTCCCGGCCGAGGGTGTGTTCTGTGTCGTCTGACCCCGGTAAGCAGCGTTGACGATCCGGTCTCGCGCAAGGTCAACCCGTGAACCATGTCAGGCGGGGAACCGAGCAGCATTAAGCGGTGCTTGGCCTGTGCCGTGAGGTCGCCGGATCTGAGCCGGCTGCCGGCGTAACGGACATAGCGCATGATTCGGAGCCGGGTGTGCAGTCTTGTCAAGAGCCACAGTTTTATTTCCCCCATCGGAGGGGGCACGGGAGGAGGGCGATCCATGTACCAGGCGCTGTACCGCAAATGGCGGCCGCAGACCTTTGACCAGGTCGTCGGGCAGGAGCATATCACCGAGACGCTGAAAAACCAGGTCAAAAACGACCGGCTCTCCCATGCCTACATCTTTATCGGCACCCGCGGCACCGGCAAGACCACCTGCGCCCGTATCCTCGCCCGCGCGGTCAACTGCGAGCATCCGGTGGACGGGAACCCCTGCGGGGAGTGCGCGGCCTGCCGCGGCATTCTCGAGGGCACGATCATGGACGTGGTGGAGCTGGACGCGGCCTCCAACAACGGCGTTGACAACGTGCGCACGCTGCGGGAGGAGGCGGTGTTCTCCCCCTCGGTGGTGAAGAAGCGCGTGTACATCACAACGCGCTGCTGAAGATCCTGGAGGAGCCGCCCGAACACCTGATGTTCGTTCTCGCGACGACGGAGCTGCAGAAGGTGCCCGCGACGATCCTCTCCCGCTGCCAGCGGCACAGCTTTCGCCGCATCGACACCCGCCGCATCGCGGACTATCTGCAAAGCATCGCGCAGAGCGAGGGCTTCGACCTGCACCCGGACGCGGCGGAGCTGATCGCGAGGCTCGCCGACGGCGGCGTGCGCGACGCGCTGAGCCTGCTCGACCAGTGCTCGGCGGCTGCAAGCATCAGCGTGGAGTCGGTATACGCGACGCTGGGGCTTGCGGGGAATCGGCGCGTCGCCCGTATGCTCGACAGCATCCTCAAGCGCGATACGGCGGCGGTGCTCAAGGATTTTTCCGCCATGTGGATGGACGGGAAAGACCCCGGCACGCTTCTGAACGAGCTCAACGGCCTGATGCGGGACGTGCTGATGCTGCACGTCGCCCCGCGCGGGGCGGAGGGGCTGATCTCCGGCGCCTATGAGCGCGCGGTCTTAAACGGCTTTGCCCAGCGCCTTACGAGCGAGGAGCTGATCGCCGCGATGGAGCACGTGCAGGGGAGCATCGCCGCCCTGCGGGACGCGCGAAACCCCAAGACCACGACGGAGCTCTGCCTCGTGAGTCTCTGCACCGATCCGGGCGGGGACAGCATCTCCGGCCTGCGGGCGCGCATCTCCCGCCTCGAGGAGGAGATCGCACGCGGTATCCCCGTGCGGCAGCCGGAAGCGCCCTATCCCGCGCCGGTACGCGAGGAGCAGCCGCTGCGCCCCGAGGAGGAGCCGGACGGGAGCCGACAATACGAGGAGGAGCCGCCCGTGCCCCCACCGGCGGATGAGCCGGTTGAGGAGCCTGCGGCGCCATCTGGGGCGCTCGATTGGAAGAGCCTTTGCCAACGGGTCATCCCGCGCATCCCGATCGACCTGCGCTACCACCTCGAGGATGAGAGCGCCGTGCGCGCGCGGCTCAACGGAAACGTGCTCCAGCTCCAGGTGCAGCCGGGCTTCAAGTATAACCGCTTCAACCGCCCGGAGGTGCTCGAGAGCTTCGCACAGGAGGCGTCGAGCCTGCTCGGCAGGGAGATCCACGCCCAGATCGTCGAGCTGCGGGAGGACGAGCGCCCGAAACACAGCCTTGACGAGCTCAAGGCGTTCAAGGAAGTTCATTTCAAATAAGATTATAGTGAGGAGAGTTTGATTATGGCGAAAGGCGGCTTTCGTGGGGGCTTCCCCGGCGGCAATCAGGCGAACATGATGCGCCAGGCGCAGAAGATGCAGCAGGATTTTATGAAGATGCAGCAGGAGTTGGAGACGACAAAGTTTGAGTTCAGCTCCGGCGGCGGCGCGGTCAAGGCCACGATGGTCGGCACGCGGCAGCTTGAGTCCATCGAGATCAAGCCCGAGGTCGTAGACCCCGAGGACGTGGAGATGCTGCAGGATCTCATCATGACCGCGGTCAACGGCGCCATCAAGCTGGCGGACGACAAGACCAGCCAGGCCATGGCCAAGCTGCAGGGCGGCATGGGCGGCTTCCCCGGCCTGTTTTAAGCGAACAGTGGACAGAAAGAGTGAATAGCAGTGGTGTTCCCTGCGGGAACGGTTTTAACGCAGCGAAACCATGGCTATTCACTTTTTTATTGTGAGGAGAACTGCCATGCTGCGCAAAGCCTATCTTGAGATCACGAACGTCTGCAACCTCTCCTGCGCCTTCTGCCCCGGAACGAAGCGTGCGCCGCGTTTTCTGACGCCCGGGGAGTTCCGGCGGCTCGCGATCAAGCTGCGCGGGCACACGGAATACCTCTACTTTCATCTGATGGGGGAACCGCTGCTGCACCCGGAGCTGGGGGCGCTGCTGGAGATCGCGGCGGAGCTGGGCTTCAAGGTTATGTTAACCACGAACGGCACGCTGCTTCCCGCGCGGCAGGAGCTGCTGCTTGCGTCGGCGGCGCTGCACAAGGTAAACGTCTCGCTGCAATCCTTTGAGGCGAACGTAGGCGGGGAGCTGGAGAGCTATCTCCGGGGCTGCACGGTCTTCGCGGCGGAGGCGGCGAGGGCGGGAAAGCTCTGCGAGCTGCGGCTCTGGAACCGGGGCGGCTGGGAGACGATGAACGGGGCGATCCGCGCACACCTGCGGGCGGCCTTCCCGGAGCCGTGGAAGCCCAGCCGCAACGGTTACCGTCTGGCAGAGCGGGTCTGGCTCGAGCCGGGCGACCGCTTTGACTGGCCCGATCTCGCCCTGCCCAGCCTGGGGGAGCGCTGCTTCTGCTACGGGCTGCGCGATCAGATCGGCGTCCTCTGCGACGGGACGGTGGTGCCCTGCTGCCTCGACCGGGAGGGGGCTGTGAAGCTCGGGAACCTCTTCGACGAGGAGCTGGAAAACATTATGTCAACCGAACGCGCCCGCGCGATCTACGATGGCTTCTCCCGGCGCAGGGCGGTGGAGCCGCTGTGCCAGCGCTGCGGTTACGCAAGGAGATTTACATAAAGCGGTATACATAGTAATGGGGACATAAAGAAGTAGACATAAAATGATAGACAGAAAATAAAGGACATAAAATGGTTAACATAAATGACAAAACGGTGCTGAGGCAGGAGAAGAGCTGCGGCGCGGTGGTATACTATCTGCAGAGAGGGAAGCGGCTCTATCTGCTTGAGGAGATGCGAACCGGGCATTTTGCCATGCCGAAGGGGCACATGGAGCCGGGGGAGACCGAGGCGGAGACGGCCGAGCGCGAAATTCTGGAGGAGACGGGGCTGCGCGTCCGGGTGGACACGGGCTTTCGCGCCGAGACGGAATACGCGCCCCGCGCGGGCACGGTCAAGCAGGTCGTCTACTTCACAGCGCGGGCGGGGAGCATGAGCACCACCGTGCAGCTTCGGGAGCTGCGCTCGATCTGCTGGCTGCCCTACAAGGCGGCGCTGCAAAAGATCAGCTATGAAAACGACCGCGAGGTTCTCCGCGCGGCGGAACAATATCTCAAGGAAGTTCTGAAAAATTCTTAAAAACGCTTCCTTTCCCGCCGCCAGTGTGGTAGGATGTGCAAGACCCAAGGGAGGGATTTGTCATGAAGAAGCTATTATGTGCCGTGCTGGCAGCGCTGCTGCTGTTTGGCGCGCTGCCCACGGCCTTTGCGGAGGACGGCGTCGCGACCGTCGTGCTCCCGGCCGAGGAGGAGAGCGCCGCGCCCGTGCAGCCTGCGGTGAACCAGAGCCGCGCGGTGCTGGGCGCGGATCTGACGCCGGATCAGGCGGCGCTCGTCTACCAGGCCTTCGGGCTGACGCGCGGCAGTGTGATCGAGCTTACGGTCACGAACGCCGAGGAGCGGCAGTATTTGCAGGGCTACGTGAGCGAGGCACTGATCGGTACGCGCTCCATCTCGAGCGTGTACGTGGAGCTGCTGCCCACGGGCGCGAATATGGACGTGCGCACGAGCAACATTACCTGGTGCACGCCGGAGATGTACATGAGCGCCCTCGCCACCGCCGGGATCACCGATGCAAAGGTGATCGTCGCCTCGCCCTTCGCGGTGAGCGGTACGGCGGCGCTGACGGGCGTCTACAAGGCCTACGAGGATATGACCGGCAAGAAGCTGGACGATCTCGCGAAGGCGGTCTCCACGCAGGAGCTGAGCATCACGGGCGGCCTTGCGCAGGAGATCGGCAGCATGGACTCCACCTCCATCGTAAACGACCTCAAGCTCATGCTCGACGAGACGAAGACGATGACGGACGAGGAGATGCGCCGGGAGATCGTCGCCATCGCGAAGCAGTATAACGTGAGCCTGACCGATAATCAGATCGGCCAGCTCATCGCGCTCTGCCGCTCGCTGGAGGGGCTGGATCCCGACGCGCTCAGGCAGCGCGTGGAGGACGTGCAGAACACGCTCAACAAGGTCTCCGAGGCCAAGACCCAGGTGGTGGGCTTCATCCAGACCGTGAGCAAGGTCGTCTCCTCCGTGCGCGAGTTCTTCGACCGCATCAGGGACATCATCGGAATGTGAGGGCGACGGCATGAGGAGAGGACTGCTTCTGCTTATCTGCCTGCTGCTGGCGCTGCTCTGCGCCTGCGCGGCGCCGGCGCCGGAACCGACGACCACGCCGGAGCCCACGCCCGAAGCAACGCCCGAGCCGACCCCGGAACCCACGCCCGAGCCGACTCCGGAGCCGATACGCCTGCCCGACGGGCGCGAGATCGCCTGGGATACGCAGGCGCTCGATCTGAGCGCCATGGACGCGGGGGCGCTCTCGGAGAGCATCCCCGCGCTGCGAAAGCTGCCGGTTCTGCGCGCCGTGGAGCTGGGGGAGGAGAGCGAGGAGCGCAGCCTCCCGGTCACGCTGCTGCGCACGCTCCAGGACGCCTGCCCGGAGGCGGAGCTTGCCTACCGCTTCTCTTTCTTCGGCAAGACGATCTCCACGCTGGACGAGAAGCTCGACCTCAACCACGTCACGATGGACGACGAGGGCGAGGCCGTGCGGGAGCTGCTGCCCTGCATGAAGCGCTGCAAGTATCTGGACATGGACTTCTGCGGCGTGAGCAGCGAGGCCATGGCGCGCATCCGGGACGAGAACCCGCAGATGGAGGTCGTGTGGCGCATCTGGTTCGGGACGATCCTCACCGTGCGCACGGACGTGGAGCGCATCCTCGCCTCCGAGGAGTGGATGAACCTCAACGATCTCACCACCACGGAGCTCAAATACTGCACGAAGGTACGGCTGCTGGATATTGGCCACGCCACCTACCTCACCGATTACAGCTTTCTGGAATACATGCCCGATTTGGAGGTCGCGATCCTCGGCATTTCGAGCTTTGGCGACCTCACGCCGCTTCAAAACTGCACGAAGCTGGAATATCTGGAGTTTAACGAGTGCGGCGTACACGATCTCAGCCCGCTTGCGGGGCTCAAGAATCTCAAGCACCTCAACTGCTGCATGCTCGGCCCGGTGACCGGGTGGGAGGCGCTTTTGAACCTCAAGCAGCTTGAGCGGCTCTGGATCGGGCGCTATACGATCCTGCCCGAGGGGGCGCAGGAGCAGCTTCTTGAAGCCCTGCCCGATACGGATGTGAACTTCACCGAGACCACGGGCTCCCTCGGCTTCTGGCGGCACAACGCGGACGGCAGCTTCGCCGAGCGCTACGCCCTGCTGCGCGAGCAGTTCGAGTACAGCGTCTATAACAGCGTGATCCCCATCCCCTTCAACGACCCGCTCTATAAACCGCACCCGGATACGTGAGAACAGGGGGCTGTGAAAACCATCGTTTTTCACAGCCCCCTGTTCTCAGCTTTCAGATTTTAGTTTGTGTCGTCCTTACTTAAACGGCTTTCTCAATACTCAAAAGAAAGGGGATGCGTTTTTCACATCCCCTTGATTCATATTTGCTTTAACACTGACCACTGGCC
>CAJOFI010000055.1 GCA_905233595.1 uncultured Oscillospiraceae bacterium
AGAGCTCGCCTTCACAAAAGAAGAGCTGGAAGAATTGGCAGCGGCGAGAAAGATGCCCGTCACCTTTGACGAGGATTGCCCCGAAACCACACCGGAACGCGCGCTCAAGTTTCACCGCGTGAATCCCCCGCGAGGCGATTCGCGGTATGTCTGATCACAGCGATGGTCTGACCAAACTCTGACCAAATCAGCGGCGAAAACGTGGGAGAATACGGATAATCGGTATAGATACGGTATATCTGATGCACCAAAGCGCACTGTATATTGTACAAACCAAAAACACCCCATCGAGTGGGAATAAGACCGCAAAACCCGCAAAGCCTTGCGCTGCAAGGCTTTGCGGGTTTTTCGGGTTTTGCTCCGCATAGACAGAGGACGAAACCGTTACAGGAAAATTCAAAATACATCAATCGTGTCAGAGTGTTGGAATGATCGTGTCCGGATTTGTTCCGTTATAGATATCCCGAACGAAATCCAGAAACTCCGCCAGCGGAGCCGAGGGATTGTCACGGTAGAAAAAGCCGTATGGCACGGACGCATCCAGTTCACAGGGAATCAGCAGCAGATCCACCAGAATATCGTTCCAACAGGCGGGAACGACCAGGACGCGCTTTTGGATCGAGCACTCCCAGACCAAAGAGCCCGTCCATTCCGGCCGGCTCTCAAAGGGGATCGCCTCCCGCAGCAGATGCTCACGGAGCGGCTTGCTCTCCCCATTCGCACTGCGGTCGAGGAACACAATGCCGCGCTCCCGCAAATCCTGCATGGTGATAAAGCGTTTCCCGGCGAGGGGGTGATCCTTTACCACCCCGCAGCACAGCGGTGATTTGAAAAACTCCAGAAACTGCCAGCCTCTCTGCCAGGCTGCGCCATCCTTGATGCTCTCCACCAGTTGGGCCTGCCGCGGCATCTCCAGTCGGTTCGAGGCTACCTCCAGGCGGATATCGTAGCGTGTGTTCCCGGGAGTAAAGAGGATCCATAGGTCGTAGAGCAGTCGGCACTTTTCCTCCATCGTGGTCCCGACGACGATGCAGGGCTTCTGACTGTCCAACTCAAGGAGGCGGCTGCGGATCTGGTCGCCGCGCTGAATGAACTCCTGTGCTTCCGCCGCGAGGTATTCCCCGGCGGCCGTCAGACGCAGGCCGCGGCGGCTGCGCCGGAAGAGCGTCACGCCCAGGTCGCGCTCGAGGGCGTTGATCTGCTGGATGACCGCCGAGGCGCTGATATACAGGCACTCTCCCGCCTTGCTGAAGCTCTCGAGCTCGGCAACCTTCAAAAAGGTACAAAGCTGTCGGTTGTACATCGCGTATCGCCCCGTCTTTCTTTTAAGGTATTCCTTATAAGTATACTAACAAATCCGCCGAGCGGAGTCAAGACGATCCATGGTATAGTGTATAAGTAGACAAGCAGATACACCTGCAAATACTAATAAGGAGGATAATCTATGGGTAAATTCCTGTCACGCCGCGAATTTCTGAAGGGTCTCGCGGCAACGGGCGCCAGCGCGGCAGCTGTCGGCCTGTTCCATGTCCCGGCCTTTGCCGAAGGTGCGGACAAGTACACCCCGGGAACCTACTCCGACACGGAGGAGTCTGGCTACTCCAGCATCACCGTCACGATGACCTTCTCGGCCGACGCGATCACCGATTGCGTCATCGAGTCCGACGGCGGTCCGACCGATATGCTCACCGCCGAGCGCAAGGAGGCCATGGCCAAGGCGATTGTCGAGGGCCAGAACGCCGATGTGGACGCGGTGACCAGCTGCACGCTGGTGGGCTCTGTCGGCGCGATTCAGACCGCCGTTGCCAAGATCATTGCCGAGGCGAGCGGCACCGAATTTGAAGAACCGGAAGCGACCCCCGTCACCGGGCGCGTGCCCGGCTACTGCGGCCCCGGCGACTGGCTGGGCGAGGCTCCGGCCGACCCGGAAAGCTATGAGGACGCGGGCACCTATGACGTCGTCATCCTGGGCGGCGGACACTCCGGCGTCGGCGCCGCCTTCGGCGCTGTCGACGAGGGCGCGACGGTCGCCGTCGTCGAGAAGCAGGCCTGGGGCAACTTTGTTGATCTCGAAGGCACCGGCGCCAATATGGGCGGCTGGTACGGCGAGGACATCGGCCACGTCAACTCCCAGTTCTTGATCGACCGCGGCTACGGCCCCTATGACACCGGCGCGATCGTCTCCGAGTTCTGCAAGCGCGCGGCCGGCCGCGTCAACCCCGAGATCATCAAGAACTTTGTCCAGTACTCCGGCAAGATGTTCGACCGCTATCACGAGATCTATGACTCCTATGAGGCCGAGCGCAAGGAAAACGACAGCGACGTCTATCTGAGCAGCACCGCGGTCATCGTCCCCAAGGCCACAGGCGACGGAAAGACCGGCGACCAGTGGGTCGACGGCGAGCCCGCGGGCGGCGAGGGCCATTACGACATGAGCAACATGTTCGTCTATCCCCTCTGCAACACCCAGGCGGCCTACGGCCAGCAGAACGCCGAGTATCCCATCGACGCCGGCGGCTACAAGACCTGGCCCTGCAACGCCATGTTCTACGGCTATCAGGGCAATAACATCGAGTACATCCACAAGTACATCGTCAAATACGTCTCCGAGACCGAGGGCTGCGCCTGGGACTTCGAGCGCGAGGGCGTCAAGCTCATTCAGGACGAGAGCGGCAAGGTCGTCGGACTCTACGCCAAGGGCCGGGACGGCACCTTCTATCGCTACAACGCCCGCAAGGGCGTCATCCTCTGCGCCGGCGACTATATCGGCAACCCCGAGATGTGCTGGGCCCTGCTGAACGAGGGCATGGAGTGGGCCGAACGCAACGGCGCCACGGCGGACAGCTGGACGGCTGCCGGCGGGCGCAACGGCGCGGGCCACAAGATGGCCTGCTGGATCGGCGGCATGATCGAGCCGACGCCGCGCGGCTGGATGGGCATCGGCGGCGGCGCCTCCGGCCCCTGGGGCAGCGCTCCGATGCTGCAGCTCAACGGCCGCGGCAAGCGCTTCATGAATGAGGCGGCCATGTCCCAGGTGCAGGCGACCTGCCTGCGTCAGCCCGCGGGTCTGGCCTGCTTTGTGACCGACGCCAACTGGCGCGAGACCCTGAAGGCGGCCCCGCTGGATCACGGCGCGCCGAACTTCGGCATGAAAGACTACTGGGATAAGATGGAGGCCGATATGGATGCCGCCGTTCCCGGACAGTCCAACACCGTCACCATCGCCAACCTCGCCGAGCGCACCATGATGCCCGGCAGCATCTTCTGCGCCAACACCCTGGAAGAGCTGGCCGACCTGCTGGGCTACAAGGATGCCGCGAAGGAGACCTTCCTCAAGGAGATCGCCCACTACAACGAGCTGTGCAAGGCCGGCGTCGACAGCGATTTCGGCAAGGACGCCAAGTATATGATCCCCGTGGAGAAAGCCCCCTTCTACGGTTCCACCGGCAGCTTCTCCCACGGCGCCAACCCCATGATGGTCACCATGTCCGGTCTCGTCACGGACGAAACCCAGAACGTCGTCGACCACGACTGGAAGCCCATCGAGGGCCTGTACGCGGCGGGCAACTGCCTCGGCGGCCGCTACGGCTTCGGTTACAGCACGCCTTTTGCCGGCAACTCTGTCGGCATGGCCATCACCCATGGCTGGATCGCGGGCCACCAGGTCGGCTCGGACAAGAGCTTCCTCGGCACGCCTGTTGAGCCGATGGAGGCGCCTGCGGGCGGCTTCGGTCCCGGTGGTCCCGGAGGCCCCGGCTGATCCGGAGATTGCAAGAAAGCAGAAAATACGCTAAAATGACAGAGGCCTCTGTTTTACAGGGGCCTCTGTTCTGAAAACTGTTTACTTTGGGAGGCGCAAAGCCATGTCCTCTGAACGTCAGCCACTGCTTGTTGAACTGTATATTCCTTATTGCATTCGGGAGGAGCCCTTCCGCAGGCATCTGCAGCTCGTGGGCAGCAACGCCGAAAAAAACGCCTATATGAAAGCGCTCAAGCAGGAACTGCTCTCCTGGGAGGGAGAGCTCGACGGCTATGAGGTGCCGGCGCTGCGCCTTTCCGGCGGCAGCGCGACGGTGATGAGCCCGGATCTGCTGGGAGATTTGCTGAGAACCGCGCGGGAGATCCTGCCGCTGACGCAGGGCGCGGAGCTCAGCGTGGACGCGCAGCCGCTCACCATCGGGACGCCGTCGCTGACCGGTCTCGCCGCCGGACGCCCCAACCGCATGGAGCTGATGATGCGCGCCGACAGCGATGAGGAGCTGCGTGCTCTGGGGTGCGCGCACACCGTGCAGCAGCTCAACAACGCGATCCTGTTTTTCAACCGTTTCCATCTCAACAACTACGGGCTCACGATCGACCTCGGGATCCCCAAGCAGACGGAGCAGAGCTGGCACAATACTCTCCACGCCTGCACGATCTATCACCCGGCCCATATCCGCCTGCAGACGCCGGAGATCCGGGACGCCGAGGGGATGCCGGGGGAGGAGACGCGCTTTGCCTGGTACCGCCATGCCTGCGAGTATCTGGAAGAAAACGGCTATCTGCGCTACACGGCGGGGGACTTCTGCCTGCCGCAGCACGCCTGTCGCTATACACGCGCAGAGCTGGACGCCCCGGCGCGGCTCAGCCTTGGCCTGGGGGCCGTGTCGATGTTTGACGGGTATCTGACGCGCAATACCAACAATCTCGCCATCTATCTCGCTCATGCGGGCGATTACGAGAAAACGACAGCCGAGGCGTTTTCTGTCGATGTGGACTGGCAAATGCGGGACTATGCCGAGCGCAGGCTCCATTCCCCGACGGGCCTCTCCTGCGCGGATTTCACGGCTCGCTTCGGCTGCCCACTGCCGGAGACGCTGGAGGCTGAACTGATCGGACGCGTCGGACAAGGTCTGCTTGAGAGGACAGGGGAAGGCTTTCGCCCCAGCGAGCGCGGCCTCTTTTCGCTCTTGTGATCGAGTACGGAATACTCCCATAAAAATGCGACCCCCGCAAAGCCCAATGTCATTAAGATAAGGGCATAGGCGGAACGGGAGGACACCAGAGGAAATGAGCACATCGGAAACGGTGTGCTCATTTTCGAGAAAAAGGGCATGGCAAAGGAGCAGACGGAGGTCTGCCGAAAAAAAGCACTATTCAAGCGGGAAGAATTATGCTACTCTGTAAAGGAAGCTGAGAGCCTGTTTGGGTTTTAGCTTACGAGGCCTACTCCGACCGGGACGAATGGGCGAAATATGCTTCGCAAGCAAGGCTTCAACGAGAGGTGGAGGGATCTCCCCAAGAAAGAATTGTCTGCAAATATGTGGCTCTTCTGCACTCATGATGGGTAGATTTCTTTTCACATTGACCCAAGAACATAGGAATCACAAGGTTCTCGCTCTTAGGAGCCCCTTTCACGAGAAAGCGGCTCCCGGCGCTCAGCCATCCCTGCTGTAAAGCGGTGGGTTATATTGCTTTACGCGGTTCAGAAGTGCTCCTGTGAAGCTGTCAGAATCCCGCATTTT
>CAJOFI010000056.1 GCA_905233595.1 uncultured Oscillospiraceae bacterium
ATCACGTCGGCGAGCATGAGGTGGTTGTCCGTCCCGCCGGAGACGAGGCGCACCCCGTGCTCGCGCAGGGAGTCGGCGAGCGCGGCGGCGTTCTTCACCACCTGGCTCTGGTAGGCCTTGAACTCCGGCTGCAGCGCCTCCCCGAAGCAGACGGCCTTCGCCGCGATCGTGTGCATCAGCGGGCCGCCCTGGGTGCCGGGGAAGACGGCGGAGTTGATCTTCTTTCTGAGCTCCTCCTTGCAGAGGATCAGCGCCCCGCGCGGGCCGCGCAGGGTCTTGTGCGTCGTGGTGGTGACGACGTGGGCGTAGGGCACGGGGCTCGGGTGCACCCCCGCCGCGACGAGACCCGCTACGTGCGCCATGTCCACCATCAGATACGCGCCCACGGAATCCGCGATCTTGCGCATCCTCGCAAAGTCGATGAAGCGGGGATAGGCGCTCGCGCCCGCGATGATGAGCTTCGGCCGCACTTCCTCGGCGCGGCGCTGGACAGTTTCGTAGTTGATGGTCTCGGTCTCGGGATCGACGCCGTAGAACTGCGCGTCAAAGTACTTGCCGGAGATGGAGGCCTTCGAGCCGTGCGTCAGGTGCCCGCCGTGGCTCAGATCCATGCCGAGGATCGTGTCGCCCGGCTTTAAGAGCGCGAGGTAGACCGCCATGTTCGCCTGGGAGCCGGAGTGCGGCTGGACGTTGGCGTGCTCGGCGCCGAAGAGGCGCTTGGCGCGCTCGATGGCGAGCGTCTCCACCTCGTCCACAAACTGGCAGCCGCCGTAGTAACGCGCGCCGGGGTAGCCCTCGGCGTATTTGTTGGTCAGATGGCTCCCCATGGCCTGCATGACGGCCTCGCTCACAAAGTTCTCCGACGCGATCAGCTCAAGGTGATCGCGCTGGCGCTGCAGCTCGCGCAGCATGGAGCCATAGACCTCCGGGTCCTGGCGGCGAATGGATTCGTAGCTCATGGAAAGTCCTCCGTAATCATTAGATTTCGACCTATTATAATCCTTTTTCCTCCTGCTTACAATCCGGCAAGTTTTACGAATATTTCTTGAACAAGTGATCGGAAGATGGTACAATCGAAATAACAGGGAAATACAGGGAGGACTGATGATGAAAAAGCTATTCAAGGCGCTGCTCGCCGTGCTGCTGGTCCTGGTGCTGGCAGTGGGCGGTCTGTTCGGCTTCCTGACGGCAACGGAGTATAAGCCCGCGCCGGTGGAGAGCCTGGCGTTCTTCGACGTGCCCGAAAACCCCGCGCCCATCCTGCAGCCGGGGCAGAGCCTGCGCCTGCTCACCTGGAACGTCGGCTACGCCGGGCTCGGCGCGGAGTCGGACTTCTTCATGGACGGGGGCGAAAACTCCATGGCCGCCGACAGGGATACGGTCGTGCGCTACCTCTCCGGCATCGCGGCGCAGATCATGCTGGGCGACTATGACCTCGTGCTGCTGCAGGAGGTGGACCGGGATTCCAAACGCTCCTACGGCATCGACGAGGCGCCCTTCCTCTCCATCGGCCAGGCGGTGCACGCGCTCAACTACTCCTGCCCCTTCGTGCCCATCCCCGTGCCGCCCATCGGCCGGGTGCACAGCGGGCTGATGACCACATCGGAGTACCAGATGGCTTCCGCCGTGCGCGTGGCGCTGCCCTGCCCCTTCCACTGGCCGCTCTCGACCGCGAACCTCAAGCGCTGCCTGCTCGTGACGCGGCTGCCGATCCAGGGCAGCGACCGGGAGCTGGTGCTCGTGAACCTCCATCTCGAGGCCTACGACGACGGCGCGGGCAAGCTTGCCCAGACCGAGCAGCTCATGGGGCTTCTGGAGGAGGAGTATCGGAAGGGCAACTTCGTGATCGCGGGCGGGGACTTCAACCAGAGCTTTCCCGGGAGCCTGGAGCGCTACCCGATCCAGAACCCCGAGATCTGGATGCCGGGGCTGCTCGAGGAGGACGCGTTGCCCGAGGGCTTTTCCTGGGTCTATGACACCGCCGTGCCGAGCTGCCGCCTCTTAAACGAGCCCTACGACGCGCACAGCACCCAGCATTATGTGATCGACGGCTTCCTCGTCTCGCCGAACGTGACGGTCAGCGCCGTCGAGACCCTCGACCTCGGCTTTGAAAACTCCGACCACAACCCCGTGTGCATGAGCATCGAGCTGGCTTGAGCAGTTTCAACAAATTTTCACGCTAAATTTCTACGGATCGAATAAAAATACGCCGCGAATCCCCGGCGAACTTGATTTTGACCGGATCTCTTGGTAAACTGATAAAAGGACATAAAAAGAAAAGAGGGATTGCATGAGAGACCTGAAGCATCTGATCTACTTTGAGAATCTGCTGCAGGAGGCGAACAACGCCCTTGTCGCCCAGGCCAAGAGCGAGGGCAAGGTCTGCGTCGCCTATACCTGCGAAAACGTCCCCGAGCCGCTTTTGAATCTCGGCGACTGCGTTTCCATCCGCCTCTTCGCCCCGCACACCGGCTCCATGGATATCGCCTCGAGCGCGCCATCGAGGGCGGCTTCAACTTTGCCGACTGCGTCATCACGCCCGACGGCTGCACGATGATGAACCGCGCGGTGGAGAATATGGAGCTGCTGCACACGATGGGGGAGGGGAACCCCAAATTCTTCCACGAGTACATGGAGATCGCCTTCAAGAACACCGAGAGCGACGTGGCGCTCGCGGTTTTGCAGTGCACGAACCACATCCTCAAGCCCCTGCACGAAAACTACGGCGTGGACGTCTCCGACGCCGCCATCCGCGAGTCGGTGGAGCGGCACAACCGCGTCTGCCGCGTCATCCGCGCGATCGGGGAGTACCGCAAGGGCGACAAGCCCCGTATTACGGGCTATGAGTTCCATGTGCTCTGCCTTGCAAGCTACGTCTGCCCCAAGTACCTCATCCTCGACAAGCTCGAGGAGACGCTCGAGGAGCTCAAGACCCGCGAGCCGGACGAAAAGCCCTGGCGCGCGCGGCTGCTGGTCGTCGGCTCGGAGATGGACGACCCCGGCATGATCAAGCTCATCGAGGAGCAGGGCGCGCTCGTCTGCTGCGACCGGTTCTGCTTTGGCAGCTACCCCGGGCGCGAGGAGATCGCGCTCAACGACCGGGAGGACGCGCTCACCCAGGTCTGCCGCCACTACATCCGGAACTGCCAGTGTCCGCGCATGATGAGCATGGACAAGGTCTACGGGCGCAAGCAGTACGTTGCCGAGCTTGCCAAAGAGTACGGCGCGGACGGCATCATCTACGAGCAGGTCAAGTTCTGCGACCCCTGGGCCTATGAGCGCACGCTGGGCTCGGCCATGCTGAACGCAGACTACGGCTACCCCGTGCTGTCCGTTGACCGGCCGTACAACATCGCGTCCTCCTCCGGCCAGATGCGCACCCGCGTCCAGGCCTTCGTGGAGAGCATTGAGATCAAAAAGATCCAGAGAGGAGAGCAGGCATGAAAACGGTTGAAAAGCTTGTCAATCCCGTAAAACGCGCCGGTGAGCAGTCGCCGGGCAAGATCTATGACGAGAAGCTGAAGGTGCGCGCGCGGCGCGAGTGGCGCGGCGTGAAGGACACCTTCTACGATTACACCCGCTGGCTGTACCTCATGAGCGTGCTCGCGCGCTTCATCATGGTGCCGCGCAACGTCAGGGGCTTTTTCCGCTACCGCTGGATGATGAGCTATCTCTTCGTGCCCCACGGCATGGACAAGTTCACCGTCGGCCTGCGCGACGAGGCGCTGCGCATCGCCCACACCTCCTTCAACTTCGTCATTGCCGACGTGACCCAGGCCATCGCCAACGCCTTCCGGGGCGACCGCCGGGTCGGCAACGACGTCGCCTACTCCGACAAGTGCGTCATCACCGACGAAAACTCCATGGTCACCTTCATGATGGGCTTCGACACCAAAAAGGTGCACACCATCCTGCGCGAGGTGCCCGCGATGTTCGCCTCGAACATCTTCCACCAGTTCAACGTCATGCACTATCTGGACGTGGCGCAGCAGTACGGCATCCCCGGCGACGTCTGCCCCATGCCCGAGGCCGAGGCCGGCATCTCCATCGACGACGACTTCTGCGTGCTGGGCAAGTGCGCCGTGCAGAACAACACCACCTGCGACGGCTCGCTCATGGGCAACGGCATCATCGCCAAGCGCCTCGAGCGCGAGTACGGCATCCCCACCTTCCAGCTCGCGACGCCGCTGCGGCACAAGGAGCCGGACGTCATGGACTACGCCGCGGGCGAGATCAAAAAGGCCATCGCCTTCGTCGAGGAGCACACCGGCGAGAAGTGGGACTGGGACGTGTATTTTGCCGCCGCGAAGCGCGTCAACGACGCGACCCGCTGCCGCATCGCGCAGATGGAGATCAACTCCACGCCCTATCCGCAGTTCTTCGGCGCGGCCTTCAGCCTCTATAACGACACCAACTACATGGGTAACTCCGGCCGCAACGCCGACTTCGTGACCATCGACCACAAGCTTCTGAAGCTTGCCCAGCAGGGCTACGCGGCCAGGCGCATGTACGCCAGGGAGTACCGCCACCGCTGCATCGTCTGGGGCGTACAGCCGCAGTACGTGATCGACATGCTCTATTGGATGGTGCAGTGCTGGGGCGTCGTGCCGCTGACCGACATGCTCTCCGTCATCAATACGGAGATGATCGCCGAGGAGGATACGCCCGAAAACCGCGAGCAGGCTTACCGCGACATGGCCATGCTGAACATGGAGATGATCATGCGCAACCACACCCACGGCGGCTACAAGGTGCTCGTGGACGAGCTGTGGGAGCTCTGCGAGAAGATGAACGCCGACGTGGTCATGATGTGGGAGCACATGAGCTGCAAGGCGCTTACCGGCATGCACGGGCAGTTCGAGGAGCAGGCGCGTGCGCGCGGCATCCACATCATGTGGGTCTCGCACGACCTGTGCGACCCGCGCGTCTTCACCCGTCAGGCCATCCGCGACCAGGTGAACAACTACATGCGCACGGTCATGCGCGAGGAGCCGCTCGACCCCTCGCTCGAGAACATCCCCGACAACGAAGCCTATTAAGGAGGGAGGACGCGAACGATGAAAAAGCTGATCAAATACCCCCTGTACCTGCTGGCCGCCGCGCTCTGCTTTTTCGTGCTCACCTTTACGGTCTATTTCTTCAACCTCGATATGAAGGCCACCGCCCTCGTGGCGCCCCTGCTGGAGAAGTGGTACGACCGCATGGAGCGCAAGCAGTATATTTAGCGCGTAGGCTTTAGCGCTTAGCGCCTGGGAATATCCTATAAGAATTGCCGCATCGGGAGCTGTGCCCGGTGCGGCAATCCTTTTTTGTCTGCTGCGGGGTGTTCAACGCAGGAAGTCCAGAACCTGCTGCCTGCTTTTGAGCGCCGTGCCCGCGCCGACGGCTGTCGTGCAGATCGCGCCGCAGGCGTTGGCGAAGCGCAGCGCCTCGGCGTTGGAGGCGCCGCGCAGGATTTCGCAGGCAAAGCCGGCCACGAAGTTGTCACCCGCGCCGGTGGCGTCAAGCGCCGTGACCTCGCAGGGCGGCAGCGAGAGGCTCTCTTTCGCGTTCTTGAAGAAGCAGCCCTTCGCGCCGAGCTTGATGATGACGTTCTTCACGCCACGGCTGAGAAAAACGTCCGCCATCTCCTCCGGGCTTTCTTTCCCGGAGAAGTATCGCGCCTCATCCTCGTTGGGAGTGATGTAGTCGATCAGCGGCAAGGAATCGCGCAGATCCTCCAGCCGCAGGAAACGGAAGTTCGGCAGCGCCGATAACAGCACGGCGCGGATGATCTCCGGGTCGTCAAAGGGGGCGCGGAACAGGGAGCCGAGGATCAGCGCCCTGCACCCGGCGAGGCGATCCGTGAAGCGCTCCGGGTGGAAGTTGCGGCGGTGGGCGCTGTTGGTGATGGATTTGCGCGTGCCGTCCTCCCGGACGAACATGGTGGTGACCGGCGTCGGATGCCCGGCGGAGCGGAGGATCCGCCCGGTATCCACCCCACAGCGCTCCAGCGCGGCGACGATCATATCGCCGGCGGCGTCCTCCCCCAGGGAGCAGAGGATGCCGGTCGCCGTGCCGAGCTTGGCGGCGGCCATAGCCTCGTTGACCGCCTCGCCGCCCACGTTCAGCGTACCGGAGTCTGCCCGATATCCGGCGGCTGAAACGGGAACGGGGTCAAAGCCCCGGATGATGGAATCCACCAGCGCCGTTCCGACGCACATCAGCTCGCATGCTTTCATCTGAACACTCCTTGGAAAGTGAATCGTGAATAGTTAAGGTGTCCCCTGCGGGATAAGTCGCGAAGCGACACCGTATCTTTTCACTGTTCCCTAAATATTATAGTAGATTGTGCTTGTACAGCGGCTGGCGGCGGCTCTTGTGATCTTCGGTGACCGCACCGGCGCGGTAGGCCTCGAGCAGCAGGCGCAGATCGTCGATGCGTTCCTGGATGTCCCGCCCGATGTCCGTCTCCATGATCTTCTGGCGATCCTCCATGCGCTCGAAAATGTCGGTGGAGGAGGAGATGTCGTAATTCTCGCGGATCGCCTTCTCCCGCCCGGCGAAGGGCTGGTGCGCCACGATGCGGTAGGAGTGGGAGTTGTAGATGAGCGTATACCCCGCGATGCCCGAGGTGGGCTGGTAGGCCTTGCAGAAGCCGCCGTCGATCACGATCAGCTTGCCGCCGCCCTTGATCGGGCTTTCGCCCTTGCGCGCCTTCACGGGGACGTGGCCGTTGATGATGTGGCAGTGCGGCCCGTGCAGACCGAACTCCTTCAGGATCCGGTCGCAGACCTCGGGGCTCTCGTAGAGCGTGTAGTAGGCGTTCTTCGGCTCCGCCCAGGCGCGCTCGTCCGCGATCAGACGGCGCTCAAAGGTGGTCATGCGGTCGCGCCCGAAGATCGGGCTGTTGCGCCCCGCCCACAAAAACCACAGAAAGTCCATGCCCAGCTTGCGCTCGGGGCTGTCGGGCTTCATGTAGTAGGCCTGCCGCGCGGCCGTGTCGGCGTAGTCGAGAAAGTCCTTGCCCCGGCGCTCCGTGCCGTCGAGCGTGAAGCCCATCAGCTCGCCCTCCGGCGTCATCGGGATGCAGCCGTGAAACAGCAGGTTCCCGTTGTAGATCTTGTACAGGCTCCCCTTGGAGTAGAGGAAGCGCACGTGCTTTTGCAGCTTCTCACTGCGCTGGAAGGAGTCGGTCAGCTTGTCGATGACCGCGCTCTCCTCCGGCGTGAGGGCGCAGGGGTCGCGCGCATCCACGGTGGGGAAGTCCGTGTCCTCAAGCTTCCAGGTCACGCCGTCGATCGTGACGCAGCGGCGCTCGTAGTCGATCTTGTCGAGCAGCAGGCGGTCGTCCATGCCGTACTCCGGGTGCCGCAGCAGCTTCTGCCCCTCGAGCTTGAAGAGGATCACCGTGATCGCCTTGTGCATCCGCGCCGAGAGGAGCTGATCCTTCTCCGAGGGCTCGCCGCCGTTTTCCTCGGTGAGCTTGACGGCGAAGCGGCTCACGTCGCAGTCGCGGTAGACCTCGTTTGCAAACACCGACAGCGGCCGCAGGGAGATGCCGTAGCCCGTCTCCACGACCTCCAGATTATTATAATGTATGGAGTTGGAGAGCACCGTCGCCACCAGCGTCCGGCTGCCGGAGGCCGCGCCCATCCACAGCACGTCGTGGTTGCCCCACTGAATGTCCACGCTGTGGTGGCTCATGAGCGAGTCCATGATGATGTCCGCCCGGGGGCCTCGGTCAAAAATGTCCCCCACGAGATGCAGGTGATCCACCGCCGCCCACTTGATGACCGAGCAGACCGCCGCAATGAAGGCGGGCGCCTGGCCGATCTCGATGATGGTGGAGATGATGTTCTCAAAGTAGTCCCGCTTATCGACTTCCTCCCCGTGGGTGTAGAGGAGCTCCTCGATGATGTAGGCGTAGTCCTCGGGCAGCGCCTTGCGCATCTTCGAGCGGGAGTAGCGCTCGGACACGACGCGGCAGAGCTCGATGAGCCGGTGCAGCGTGATGCGGTACCACTCCTCCGGATCGCGGATGCGCGGCTTGAGCTCGGCGAGCTTCTCCTCCGGGTAGTAGATGAGCGTCGCGAGCTCGTCAAGCTCCGCGCGCGGCACCGAGGTCTTGAACAGCAGGTCGAGCCGCGTGCGAATTACGCCGGAGCAGGAATTCAAAATGTGCAGAAAAGCCTCGTACTCCCCGTGCACGTCGGAGATGAAGTGCTCGCAGCCCTTGGGCAGGTTCAAGATCGCCTGTAAATTGATGATCTCGGTGCCGGCGTCCTGCACCGTGGGGTATTGGCGGGAGAGCATTTTCAGATAGCGCAGCTCCTCGGCGCTGTAGCTTCGGTGTGCTTTCATGGCTTGCGGCTCCTTTTCGCAGTCTGTTTGCTCTATTTTATCATAAAACCCCGGCGATGGAAAGATGCAATCGCGAAGATGGGCGCGAAGCTTCGGTTGATTTACACAAAAAACAAAACGAAATCCGTCAAAAATTGAACAATTGACATTTTTTCGATTTACTCTGTTGAAAAGGCTTGCACTTTGCGGCGGCGTATGGTAAAATCGAACATATCAAAAAAGGGGATAGGGGCATAATATACAATTTCCTTCCTCGTTTTTGGTGCTTATCTACAAAACCCAGGCGATCAACCCTGTGAACCTCGCCCGAATGGGCGGTTCAAAATACAAACATTCCGACAAGGAGGAAACAAAATGAAGAAGTTCATCGCATTGCTGATGGCACTGGCCATGGTTCTGAGCCTGGCCGCCTGCGGCAGTAGCAATGAAACCAGCGCCCCCGTGGTCGAGACCACTTCCGTGACGGATGCACCCGCCGCCGAAGAGCCCGCTGCGGAGACCGCTGAGGAGCCCGCACCCGCTGCCGCAGAGGACGTCGTCTACGAGCGCGGCGACGACGAGGAGATCTATGAGGCGAACCTCGGCGAGTACGAAGCCATGATGGAGAAGGCCAAGGCCGCCGAGACCAACGACGAGCGCTTTGTCCTCTACGCCCAGGCTGAGGCTTACCTGCTCGACTCCGCCGTCATGATCCCCACCACCACCCAGAACGGCGCCTACACCATCAGCCGCGTCGCTCCCCGTACCGTCCCCTACGTCCAGTGGGGCAACGATGACGACCGTCTGTTCGGCCTCGTGATCGCCGACGAGTTCCTGACTCCCGACGAGCGCGCCGACCTGTTCGAGCTCTGGGGCAAGGCCGTCGCCGGTGAGGGCGAGTACGATCCCGCCGCTTATCTGACCGACAAGGGCCACGAGCTGCAGAACACCTACGCTCTGACCTTCTCCACCGCGCCTGTCACCATCGACTGGCTGAACACCTCTTCCCAGTCTGACACCGAGATCACCGTCAACTGTGTCGATGGCCTCGTGCAGTACAACAACCTCAACCAGATGATGCCCGCCCTGGCCGAGAGCTGGGAAGTCTCTGAGGACGGCACCGTTTACACCTTCCACATCCGCGAGGGCGTGCATTGGTACACCTCCGAGGGCACCGAGTATGCCGAAGTCACCGCCAAGGACTTTGAGGCCGGCTTCCATCACATGCTCGACACCCAGGCCGGTCTTGAGTGGCTGGTCGAGGGCGTTGTCGCCGGTGCTTCCGAGTATCTGAGCGGTGAGAGCTGGGACAACGTCGGCTACAAGGCCGTTGACGACTACACGCTCGAGGTCACCCTCTGCCAGGATACTCCTTACTTCATGACCATGCTGACCTACTCCTGCTTCCTGCCCATCTGCGAGGAGTTCTACCTCTCCCACGGCGGCGTGTTCGGCATCCAGGAGTATGCTGAGGCTTCTGCCGACACCAACAGCTACACCTACGGCAAGTCCGAGGACGTGGCTTCCCAGGTCTACTGCGGTCCCTTCCTGCTCCAGAAGCTGCAGAAGGATTCCGAGATCTTCATCGTGAAGAACCCCGACTACTACAATGCCGACAAGGTCACCCTCGAGTCCATCAAGTGGGTCTACGACAACGGTGAGAACATGGACGCCTACTACAAGGACGTTGTCAACGGCGTTTACGCCGGCACCGGCCTGACCGAGGCTTCCGGCACTCTGAAGCTCGCCAAGGACGACGGCAACTTCGACAAGTACGCTTACATCTCTGAGACCACCTCCACCTCTTACTTCGGCGGCCTCAACCTCAACCGCGGCACCTTCGCTCTGGAGTCCGGCGCCTGCGCCTCTCCCCAGACCGAGCAGCAGAAGATCGACACCCACACCGCTCTGAACAACAAGAACTTCCGCAAGGCCATGCAGCACGCCTTCGATAAGGCCACCCAGAACGCCACCTCCCGCGGCGAGGATCTCAAGCTCACCAACCTCCGCAATATGTACACGCACCCCGAGTTCGTCTCCCTGAGCGCTGACACCACCGACGAGAACGGCTTCACCTTCCCCGCCGGCACCTTCTACGGCGAGATGGTTCAGCACTACGTCGATGAGATGGGCGCCAAGATCACCGTTGCTGACGGTGTGAACGGCTGGTACGATCCCGACGCCGCTGTGGAGTATCTCGCTGCCGCCAAGGAAGAGCTGGGCGACTCCGTGAGCTACCCCATCCAGATCGACGTCGTGTACTACTCTCCCTCCGAGGCGCAGACCGCTCAGGCTCAGGCCTACAAGGCTGTCATCGAGGGCTGCCTGGGTGCCGAGAACGTCCAGGTCAACCTGCTCGAGGCGACCACCTCTGAGGACTTCTACGCCTGCGGCTACCGCGCTTCCAACGGCGAGGCCGGCAACTTCGATATGTTCTACGGCTCCGGCTGGGGCCCCGACTTCGGCGATCCCTGCACCTACCTGGATACCTTCCTGGGCGAGGGCGCTGGCTACATGACCAAGGTCATCGGCCTGTTCTAATCGGAACAATCGGATTCGCAGCAAGTTAAAACGCATTCGGACACATAGGAGGAGCAATCCTCCTATGTGTTTCCGAAAATTACATCAACTAAGTAAATCGTAAAAGGCGAGCTCTGAGAGGGGAGAGCTAAGTTCTTTCCTCAGTCCTGGCCACGTCTGAGGGCGGAACTTAGCTTTTCGCTAAGGAACTGCCACGGAATAAGATGCGCAAAGATGGCTTAGGATTTTTCGCCTGTAGCAAGGCGTCAAAGCGCAGGAATACTTTGTGTATTGCAAGCTATTTCGTGACAGTTCCTAAGAACGGAGAAAGGAGAAGCCCGTTGCAGTGCAGCGGAGTGAAAGCGTATGAGAAAATACATGCTCAAGCGCATCCTGTTTTCGCTGTTCTCTCTCCTGGTCGTCGTGATGGTCGTCATGGTGCTGGTTTACAGTCTCATCCAGCGCAACGTCATCTTCCAGACCGACGATACCTGGAACAAGAAGAGCAACAACGACAGGGTCATCTACGAGTACACCCAGTACCAGAAGTACGGGTATCTCACCTGGGTGGACTACACCACCTTCGTCAAGAACAAGTACGAGGCCATCCTTGGCCCCGGCTACTCCACTGAGAAGGACTACACCACTGCCAAAAACGCGGTGCAGAATTCCGACTGGGCGGAGAACGAGGACGTGCAGGAGTTTATCAACACCTACGGCAACAAGGGTTATAAGCTCCGCTACCTCGAGCCGATGAAGTACAAGTCCGGCAAGACCAAGCCGGGCGGCACCGGCTATCTTATCGCCATCCAGGAGAAGAATGTGGTCTACCGCCTGTGGGACTACCTGCGCACCTTCATCACCGCCGAGAACAAGAACATGGTCAAGGACCCGGAGCTGACCGAGCGCTACGTACGCTTTGAGAAGGATCCCTATTCCGGACTCTTTGCCATCGTCGGCTCGGGCACGCAGCACAAGTACCTCTTGTACTTTGACGGGCGCTTCCCCTTTATTCACCAGAACTGGCTGCACCTGAACCTCGGCACCTCCTATACCACCTATCGCGGGCAGGAGATCACCTCGGTCATCACCGCCCCCACCGGGGAGCTCAAGACCAGCCGCCAGCAGTACCCCAACATGCTGGGCACCGATGAATATGTGGACACCGCCATCGACTTCCACTCCCTCAGCTACAACACCGGCATTGTGAGCGAGGTCGAGAAGCAGCAGTTCCCCGATAAGTACACGGTGTACACCTACAAGCGCTCTGGGCTTTCGATGATCGAGAACTCCTTCGTCATCGGCCTCATCGCGACCGCCATCGCCTACGCCCTCGGTCTGCCTCTCGGTATGCTCAACGCCCGCCGCAAGGACAAGCTCGCCGACAAGCTGGGCAATATCTACATCATCTTCATCATGTCCGTCCCGTCCCTGGCCTACATCTTCATGTTTGCCGCCCTGGGCACGACGCTATTCCACCTGCCGTATAAGTTCGCAAACGCCGAGGTCAAGGCGCTGGCCTATATCCTGCCCACGATCTCGCTGTCCCTGCCCTCCATCGGCAGTCTCATGAAGTGGATGCGCCGCTACATGATCGACCAGATGAACTCCGACTACGTGAAGTTCGCCCGCGCCGAAGGTCTCTCGGAGAAGGAGATCTACAATGTGCACATCTCCAAGAACGCCTTTATCTACCTCGTGCACGGCATCCCCGCGAGCATCCTCGGCTGCCTGACCGGCGCCATCATCACCGAAACCGCGTACTCCGTCCCCGGCGTCGGCCGTCTGCTGACCCGCGCCATCAACACGCACGACAACGGCGTCATCGTGGCCTGCACGGTGTTCTACACCTCGCTGTCCATCATCTCTCTGATCCTGGGCGACCTGCTGCTGGCCAAGTACGACCCGCGCATTTCCCTCAGCTCTGAGAAAGGAGGCGGCCGTTAATGAGCAAGAAGAACAATACCCCCAGGACCGAGGCGGAGCTGTTCCGCTTTATCGACCGGGACGATATCGCTTCCGAGAAGATCACCGCGCCGCGTTACTCCTACTGGAAGAGCGTGTTCCGCGTCTTCTTCCGCAAGAAGATCAACATCTTCATGATCGCGCTGTTCGTGTTCATTTTCCTCGTCGCCTTCATCATGCCGATCTTCTGGCCGTATAACCCGATGGAGAACGTCACCAACGGCAACACCTATAACCTCAGCCCCAGCGCCGCCATGAAGTACTTCGGGCCGAACATCAAGTGGATCCTCGGCACCGGCACCCTCGGCAACTCCATCTTCTACGGCTGCATCTCCGGCGCGCGCACCTCGCTGCTGCTGGCTGTGATTTGCGCGGCGATCAACATGACCATCGGCATCCTCGTCGGCGCCCTGTGGGGCTACTCCAAGAAGGTGGACGCCGTGATGATCGTGGTGTACAACATCATCGCAAACGTGCCGTACATCCTGCTCATCACCGTTCTTGTGTACATCATCGGCTCCGGCTTCTGGCCCTTCGTCTTCGCGCTGACCGTCACGGGCTGGCTCAGCATCGCCTACTTCTTCCGTACCCAGGTCATGATCATCCGTGACCGCGAGTACTCCCTGGCCTCCCGCTGCCTCGGCACGCCGGTCGCCCGCGTGATCTCCAAGAACATCCTGCCCTTCCTCACGAGCGTCATCGTGACCCTGCTCGCGACCGAGCTTCCCAGCTACATCTCCATGGAGGTGTTCCTGAGCTTCATCGGCGTGGGTCTGAGCGCCTCGATCCCGTCTCTGGGTCGTATGATCCAGCAGGGGCAGACCGCGTTCCTCACCTATCCCTGGGCCTTCTGGCCCCCCGTGGTCATCGCCTCTGCGATCACCATTATCCTGTACCTGCTCGGTCAGAACCTGGCGGACGCCTCTGACCCCAGGACGCATATGTAAGGAGGGGAGACCATGAGCGAGAATACCGAAAGAAAAGTTCTCCTTTCCCTGAAGAACGTTGTGGTGCAGTTCAACGTGCGCGGCCGTATCCTCACGGCCATCCGCAACGTCTCTCTGGACATCTATGAAAACGAATCCCTCGCCATCGTGGGCGAGTCCGGCTCCGGCAAGTCCGTTCTGACCAAGACCTTTGCCGGCATGCTCGATTCCAACGGCTTCATCCCCCAGGGAAGCATCATCTTTGCCGACGACGAGATCTCCAAGACCGACGTTAAGCTCGACAAGCGCAACCGCCAGATCATGGAGAGAGCGCTCAATATGCTCAACAAGCACTCCGTGCTCGAGCGCGGCGCGAAGGAATACCTCGCCATCAAGGACAAGGAGAAGCAGATCGAGTACGCAAAGTCCCTCTCCCCGGATGAAGAGGCCGATTTCGCCGCTCGCCTCAAGGAGTTGGGCGACGACATCGTCGATAAGAACAACTACCTCTGGACGCTCGACAAGAAGGCCGACGCCGAGGAGTACCGCAAGCTGAGCGAGGAGATCAAAGACCTCTCCGCGAAGAAGGACGCGGTCGAGAAGGAGAAGACCGCCCTTGCCAAAAAGCGCGCCGAGAGCTACAAGGCTGACAGCGAGCGCGCCGCGAAGGATCAGAAGGCGCTGAGCGATCTCAAGGCGCTGCGCGAACAGAAGATCGCCAAGCCTGACAAGGAGGGCAACGTCAACGGTCTGAGCGACAAGGTGCTCGAGCGCAACCAGATCCTCGCCTATGAGGTCGTGCTCTCCATCGCGCGCTATCCCTTCCACACGCAGATGCAGTTCATGCGCAAGCTCAACGGCGCCTTCAAGCAGGCCATGACGATGGGGCTCGACCTTGACGATCCCACCGTGCGCAACAAGATCTTCGAGACCGTCACCTTCCGCGTGGAGTACCGCAGCTACGAGCAGGCGACCGAGACCCTGCACGGCTACGGCATCATCGACTGCGCCAAGATCAAGTACACCAACGACTGGCAGCAGATCCGCGGCGCGCGCATCGCCACCGTGTTCCAGGACCCCATGACCTCCCTCAACCCGGTCATCACCATCGGCAAGCAGATCATGACTGTCATCCTCAAGCACCAGCACTGCAGCAACGCCGAGGCGCGCGAGCGCACCATCGACATCATGCGCAAGGTCGGCATCCCCGACCCCGAGAAGCGCTTTGACGATTACCCCTTCGAGTATTCCGGCGGCATGCGCCAGCGCATCGTCATCGCGATCGCCCTGTCCTGCCAGCCGAAGATCCTCATCTGCGACGAGCCGACCACCGCGCTGGACGTGACCATCCAGGCGCAGATCATCCGGCTCATCAAGGATTTGCAGCATGAGCTCGGCTTCACCACCGTCTACATCACGCACGACCTCGGCGTCGTCGCGAACGTGGCGGAGCGCGTGGCGGTGCTCTACGGCGGGCAGATCGTCGAGATGGGCACCGTGGAGGAGTCCCTGCCCCAGCTATGCGAAAAGGGCACGGATCTCTTCTCCATCCCCGGCACGCCGCCCTCCCTGTATAACAAGATCGTGGGCGACGCTTTTGCCCCGCGCAACCAGTACGCAATGGCCATCGACCTCGTGGAGGAGCCGCCCATGTTCCAGGTCAGCCCCACCCACTTCGCCAAGACCTGGCTGCTCGACCCCCGCGCGCCCAAGACCGACGCGCCCGCAAATATCCAGAATCTGCATGAGAAGATCAAGAAAACCTACGTGGATTTTGACGCATAAGGAGGCAGCATATGGATCAGAAGGAAAAGAAAGTGCTGCTGTCCATCCAGAATCTGGACGTTGTGTTCGGACACGGCAAGAAGGCCTTTAAGGCTGTTGACAACGTAAGCTTCGATATCTACAAGGGCGAGACCCTGTCCCTCGTGGGCGAGTCCGGCTCCGGCAAGACCACGATCGGCCGCGCCATCGTGCGCATCAACCCCTGCTCCGCCGGCGCGATCTACTACGACGGGAAGAAGATCTCCGGCAAGCTCTCCCGCAAGGACGACCGCGAGGTCATCCGCAAGATCCAGATGATCTTCCAGGACCCCGCCGCCTCGCTGAATGAGCGCGCGACCATTGAGTACATCATCTCCGAGGGTCTGTACAACTTCCACCTGTACAAGGACGAGAAGGATCGCATCGCGAAGATCGAGCAGATCACCCGCGACGTCGGCCTCCTGCCCGAGCATCTGACCCGCTACCCGCACGAGTTCTCCGGCGGCCAGCGCCAGCGCGTCGGCCTTGCCCGCTCCATCGTCATGGAGCCGGAATTCGTCGTCGCGGACGAAGAAGTTCCAGAACGAGCGCGGGCTGACCTACCTCTTTATCGCGCATGACCTCTCCATCGTCCGCTTCATCTCCGACCGCATCGTGGTCATCTACAAGGGGCGCATCATGGAGATCGCGGAGACGGAGGAGCTCTTCGCCTACCCGCTGCACCCCTATACGAAGACGCTGATCTCCGCCATCCCCATCCCCGACCCCATCATCGAGAAGGAGAAGAAGCTCTTCGTCTACTCCCCCTCGATGCACGACTACTCGGTGGAGAAGCCCTCCCTAGTCGATATCGGCAACGGGCACATGGTCTTCGGCAGCCCCAGCGAGATCGAGAAGTACAAGCAGATCCGTTACGCGGAATAACACAAAACCGCCCCGCTTGCCCGGCAACCCGGGCGCAGCGGGGCTTTTTATGAGAAAATGAGTTTATTTGATCGAGATTTGGACGAAATTGAAGTCAGCGACAAGCACGTGCCGCTGCGCATCGCGCTTTTTGCCATGGCCTTCATCCTCGCGGTGACGGCCTTCGCCTTCGCCGTGACAGGGCTGGGGCACAAGGACGCGGGCTATTATACCATCACCGCCGACCCGAACGACGCCTCCCCGCTCTACGCCTCGGGCGTGAGCCTGCGCTATTACTGCGACGGCGAAAGCGAGAGCATCAAGGCAATCCTGCGCGAGCTGGAGCAGCTCTACGGCGCGGCGCTGCTGGAGAGCTATCAGGCGCTGAACGCGACCGACGCGACCCCGACCGGGGACAATCTCGCGGCGCTGAACCGGAACGTCGGTCAGCCCGTTTCGGTCAGCCCCGCGCTCTACGCGGTGCTGCTGGACGCGCTGGAGAAGACCGGGGAGAACGAGGGCTACAGCCTCTTCGCCGGGCCGCTCTACGCCGAATGGACGACGCTTCGCTATCTGGAGAACGCGGAGGACTTCGATCCGCTGCATAACCCCGACGAGGCGGAACGGCTTGCGCGCCTCGCCGCGCTCGCGGCGGATCAGAGCCTCTACTCCCTGCGCGTCGTGGACGAGGCGAGCTGCACCCTGCAATTGGACGTGGATGCGCGCGTGCTGCAAACCCTGTCGGAACTGGAGCTGGACGCGCCGATCCTGGATCTGAACCTCCTGCACGACGCCTACGAGCTGCGCCTTGTGGCGCAGGCGCTTGTCGGCGCGGGCTATGACAGCGGCTACCTCTCCGCCGACAGCGGGCTGAGCCTCGCGCTGCCCGGGCTCAGGGAAGGGGAGTACCGCCTGTACGCAAGCTCCGCGGAGGGGGCGATCCCCGCGGCACGGCGGCAAGCCAGTTTCACGCCTTCCCCTACGGCGAAGAGGACGCGGGCTTTTACTGCGTAAGTGACGCGGAAGGGCAGCTTCACTGCCGCCACCCCTATCTCCCCGCCGACGGCGTGTACCGCGAGAAGCTAAACTCCTCGCTGGTGCTCGATCTGGGCGGCGACCCGGTCGCGGCCTGCTATGAAAACCTCCGCCTGAACAGCTTTGATACCCTGCGCGAGAGCAGGGACTACGCCGTGTCGCTTGACTGCCCGGTGCTCTACACCGTCGCCGCTGCGGAGAAGACCGCCTATTGCAACAAAGCCGCCGCTAAACTGGCAGCGGCGGACGAGGACTACGGTTTTGAACTGGAGGAGATCGCATGACCGACTACGACCTTTTGAACGCGCGGCTGGAGAGCCTGATCGCCGGGGTGGGGCACGAGATCGCGAACCTCGCCAACGCCTCCGCCCTGCTCTGGGAGAGCCTGGAGGGCATCAACTGGGCGGGCTTTTACCGCATGGAGGGAGGAAAGCTCGTCCTCGGCCCCTTCCAGGGCAAGCCCGCCTGCATCGAAATCGCGGTGGGGAAGGGCGTCTGCGGGACGGCGGTGTTGGAGGATCGCAGCCAGCTCGTGCCGAACGTGCACGATTTTCCCGGGCACATCGCCTGTGACAGCGCCTCGAACTCCGAGCTTGTCGTGCCGCTGCACCGACATGGCGCGGTCGTCGGCGTGCTGGATATCGACAGCCCGCGCCTTAACCGCTTTGACGAAACAGACCGCGAGGGGCTGGAGCGTTTCGCGGCGATCCTCGAAAAACATCTGTACGGAGAGTGAACATGGTCAAGAGAATCAACTTCCGTGATGCGAAGAAGCTGCTGGACAGCGAAAAGGACTGCGTCCTGCTGGACGTGCGCGAGGAAGAGGAGTACATCACCGGCCACGCGGTGGACGCGTTGCTGCTGCCCGTGGACGAGCTGAACGACGAGACGGCGCAGGACGCGATCCCAACGCTCGACACGCCGGTGCTCGTCTACTGCCGCTCCGGCTACCGCAGCAACGTAGCCGCGCACAAGCTCGAAAGCTACGGCTACACCCGCGTCTACGACCTCGGAAGCCTCATCGGCTGGCCCTTCGGCCTCGTTTAGCGCCCTAAATCACAGACTTGATGATAGACAATAGATCGTCGAAGTCGTCTACGGCGGGGAGGTCGGGGTTGTCGCGCTTGATGGCGTCGGTGGAGCGGAAGAGGATGCCCGCCTTGCTCGCGCGGATCATGGCGAGGTCGTTGAAGCTGTCGCCCGCCGCGATGGTCTCAAAGCCGACGGACTGAAAGGCTCTCACGGTGGAGAGCTTGGTGTTCTCGCAGCGCATTTTGTAGTCCACGATCTCGCCGTCCGGCGCGACGACCAGCTCGTTGCACAGCAGGGTCGGCCAGCCGAGCTTTTTCATCAGCGGCTGGGCAAACTGGCTGAAGGTGTCGCTGAGGATGACGGCCTGCGTGATGGAGCGCAGCTCGTCGAGAAATTCCTTCGCCCCGGGCAGGGGGTCGATCGTGGCGATGGTGGCCTGGATCTCTTTCAGCCCCAGCCCGTGCTGCTTGAGGATGCCGAGCCGCCAGCGCATCAGCTTGTCGTAGTCCGGCTCGTCGCGCGTCGTGCGCCGCAGCTCGGGGATGCCGCTCGCCTCGGAAAAGGCGATCCAGATTTCGGGCACCAGTACGCCCTCCATATCCAAACAGACGATGTTCATACAATTCCCTCTTTTCCTATACTTGCGTTTTGGGTCTTTCCGCGCTATTATCTGCGGGAAGTGAAGAGTGAACAGTTAAGGCGTCCCTTTCGGTAAGTCGCGAAGCGACACCATAACGATTCACTATCCACTTTTCACTATTTTCCCTTCACTCTCATCGTAAATTGTTCAATCGACAGGAGAATTTTGCCATGCTTTGTCAAGCAAGCCTCATCGAGCGCCTGCTGCGGCGCGTCGGGGCGCTGTTGCGGGAATACCGGGTGCCGCTACTGACCGCCTTCGCGGTGGGGCTGCTGGCGCACGGCTACGTTTTCGCAAACAATCTCCCCGGCGCGGATCAGTTTACCGGCCCCTTCAGCAAGGGCGGGGATTTTGAGTTCGGGCGCTGGTTCCTCCGCGTGACGAACCTGCTGTTTCCCGGCGGCAGCCTGCCCTGGGTCTACGGGCTGCTGAGCCTCTGTTTTTACGCGGCTGTCGTGTGCCTCACGATCCGCATCTTCGCGATCCGAAATCCCTTCCTGCAGGGGGCGCTTGCGGCGGCTTTTCTGAGCTTTCCCTCGCTCACGAGCCTGTATTGCTACTTTTTCACCTGCATCCCCTACGCCATCGCCCTGCTGCTCGCGGTGCTGGCGGTGCTCATAGCCGGAGAACGGGGCTGGCCGCGCGCGCTCCTGAGCGCGGCGCTGCTTGCGATGAGCCTCGGCATTTATCAGGCTTATATCGCCGTGGCCTCGACCTACTTCGTGCTGCTGATGATCCGGCGGCTGCTGCGCGGGGAGGGGGAGGCGCGGGCGGTCTTCCTCTTCGGTCTGCGCGCGCTGGGCATTCTGGGGCTTGCGCTGCTGCTGTACTTCGGCATCAACCGGCTCGTGCTCGCCCTGCTGAATATCGAAATGATGCCCTACATGGAGGAGAGCGCCTACTCCCTGCCCTACAAGGTCGCGCTTGCCTACAACGCGCTGCTCAAGGCGATCACGCGGGGCTACTTCGGCTTCGCGCCGCGCCCGCTCTCCCGCGCGGTACACGCGCTGGGGGCGCTGGCGGTGCTGGGGGTATTCGCGCGCTGGTTCTGGAAAAACCGCGATTTGCCGCGCGGGGCGCTGCTGGCACTGTGCCTGCTGCTCTTCCCGCTGAGCATGAACTGCATCTTTCTGATCGCGAGCGTGGAGGTCATCCACTCCCTCGCGCTCTACAGCTTCGTGTGCGTCTACGTGCTGGCGGTGATCGCCGTGGAGACGCTGGAGGGGCGGATCGGGCGCGTCGGGCGCGACCTGCTGCTCACGGGCGTGGGCTTGATCGCGGCGGTGAACGTCCTCTTTGCCAACGAGGTCTATCTCAAGATGGACATGGAGCTTCGCAGCGCGATCGCGACCTATACGGAGATCGTCACCCAGGTCAAGCAGACCCCGGGCTTCGACGCAAACAGCCGCGTCGCCCTCATCGGCAGGCTGGACGAGGCGCTCTACCGCCCGGAGGAGCTGGACACCGGCGACCTGCTCGGCCCGGAGCCCGATCTCGTGAACGTCTACTCCAAGGAGTATCTGATCCGCATCTATCTCGGCTTCGACGCGGATTTTCTCAGCCGGGACGAGGACTGGCTGCTGAGCTTCGATCCCCGCGTCGCCGCCATGCCCTGCTACCCCTACTACGGCTCGGTGCAGAAGGTGGACGACGTGATCGTGGTCAAGCTGGGGGAGTATTGACGAAACCTTCCGTACATGGCGGCTCGAATGAGCCGCCATGTATTATTTTAGCTGACTTTGGACGTAGCTGACAAGCTTCGATGCGTCGATGACGTCCGTGTGCAGGACGGGGCGCTCCCTGAGCCCCTGCAGACCCCGGGGGATCGGGCGCTTCGTGAGCGCGTGCAGGCGCTCCATCTGTTCAAACTCGTCGCCGTTTGTGTCGCCGCCGATGGCCTTGAGCACCGCCGCCGGGAACTTGTAGGGCGAGGCGGTGGAGAGCACGACGGTCTTGCGCGCCGAGGGATGCGCGGCCTTGTAATCCCGCGCCGCCTTCATGGCGACGGCGGTGTGCGTGTCGCAGAGGTAGCCCTGCTCCCGCCAGACGCGCCCGATGGTTGCAAGGCACTCGTCCTCCCCGCAGCAGCCGGCCGCGAAGACCTCCCGGATGCGCGCCATCGCCTCCTCGGGGAAGCGGTAGACGCCCTCGGTATTGAGGCGCTTCATGCAGTCAGCGACCAGCGCCGTGTCGCCGTCTGAGGCTAAAAACAGCAGGCGCTCGAGGTTCGAGGAGACGAGAATGTCCATCGAGGGGGAGACGGTCTTGAGAAAATCGCGCCGCTTGTCGTAGACCCCGGTCTCCAGAAAATCGGTCAGCACACGGTTTGCGTTGCTCGCGCAGACGAGCGTCCCCACCGGAAGCCCCATGAGGCGCGCGAAATAGCCCGCGAGAATGTCCCCGAAATTCCCGGTGGGCACGACGTAGTCCACCCGATCGCCCAGGGCGATCTCGCCCCGGCGCAGAAGCTCGGCGTAAGCGACGAAGTAGTACAGCACCTGCGGGGCGAGGCGGCCGATGTTGATGGAATTTGCCGAGGAGAGGCGGCAGCCCGCCGGGAGCGCGTCACCCGTCAGCTCCGCGAAGGCGCGCTTGACGCCGCTCTGGCAGTCGTCAAAATTGCCGCGCACGGCGCAGACCTTGACGTTTGCGCCCACCTGCGTGACCATCTGCGCCTTCTGCACCGGGGAGACGCCCTCGTCCGGATAAAAGACGAGGATGCCGGTGCCCTCAACGTCGTGAAAGCCCTCCAGCGCGGCCTTGCCCGTGTCGCCGGAGGTGGCGGTGAGGATGAC
>CAJOFI010000057.1 GCA_905233595.1 uncultured Oscillospiraceae bacterium
CACGGCTCCACCATGGAGGACGGAGCGGGCAATCTCTGGCACACGGCCACAATGCGCATCAGCAGGAACCACGACTTTGAGCGCCGCGTCGGAATTTGGCCCGCGGGCTTTGACGCGGACGGCGAGCTCTTCTGCAACCAGCGCTACGGCGACTGGCCCATGGCCGTCTCCGGGGGGAAGGACGATCCCTGGCGCGATCCCGCCTGGATGCTGCTGAGCGTCGGAAAGGCCGCCTGCGCCTCCTCCGCTCTGCCAGGGAACGAGGCGGTCAGGGCCACGGAAGAAAACGTGCAGACCTGGTGGCGCGCTTCTTCCAACAGCCGGGAGGAGTGGCTGACGGTGGATCTGGGCAAGGCGTTCGACGTTCATGCCGTGCAGATCAATTTTGCCGACGACAAGCTCGACGTTCCCTGCCCCGGCGAGATCCGCCCCGGCTCCCAGGCGCGGTATATCGAGGAAAACGACTCCGTGACCCAGTGGAAGTTAGAGGGCTCCCTTGACGGTGAAAACTGGTTCGTGGTCGAGGACAAGTCCGAAGCGGCCACCGATCTGAGCCACGATCTGATCCTCCGCGAGGAGGGCTTTGCCGCCCGGTATCTGCGCCTGAGCAATATGGCGCTGCCCTATGGGCAGAACCCCTGCGTCTCCGGTCTGCGCGCGTTCGGCCTGGGCGACGGGGAAAAGCCGACGGTTCCGGCCTTTACAGCCGAGCGCGTCAGCGCTCTTGACATGCTGGTTCGCATCGCCCCGCAGGAGAACACCCTGGGCTATAACATTCTCTTTGGCAGCAGCCCGGAGAAGCTCTATCACAGCTATATGGTCTTTGGCTCAGGGGAGACCCGCGTCGGCGCACTGATTGAGGGGCGCAGCTACTGCGTCCGGGTGGACGCCTTCAATGAAAACGGGATCACGGAAGGCACCTGTGTCGAGCTGAAAGAGAAGGACTGAGAAGACAGGAGCACAGCTCGAAGACGCAGCGCCGGAGCTTTCGCCCCGGCTGCGGAAAGAGAGTGCTTGCGCGTAATAGAAAAGTGTAGTAGTATAGTAAACAGCTCCAAAAAAACGCAGGTCCGGTGATGCGCCGAGTGATTTTGCCTCAGACCGAAGGGCAAAAAACTCCGGCGCGGCGCCGGGTAGGTGTTTTTCGAGATGCCCTGTAGAAAACCGTAAGGAGAAAGCTATGCAGCTACAAAATTACCATTGGAAAAGCTATACCCTCGGCGTGTGCTATTACCCGGAGCACTGGCCGAAGGCCATGTGGCGTGACGACCTCCGCCGCATGAAGGAGGCGGGGATCTCCACCGTGCGCGTCGCGGAATTCGCGTGGGCGATCTTTGAGCCGCGCGCTTTGCCTGGAGGAGGGGATCGAGGTCATCTTCGGCACCCCCACCGCGACGCCCCCGGCCTGGCTGACGGAAAAGTACCCCGAGGCGCTCAACGCGCTCAAAGACGGTACGCTTCTCCGGCACGGCGCGCGGCGACATTATAACTACAACTCTCCCGTGTACCGCCGCCTCTCGGCACGGATCGTCGAGCAGCTCGCGCGGCACTACGGGCAGCACCCCGCGATCGTGGGCTGGCAGATCGACAATGAGCTCAACTGCGAGACGGACGAGTTTTATTCCGAGGCGGACAGCGACGCCTTCCGCGCCTTCGTGAAGAACAAATACGGCACCCTCGACGCGCTCAACGAGGCCTGGGGCACCGTGCTCTGGAGCGAGACTTATACCGACTGGAGCCAGATCCATTGCCCGCGCCCCGTGCTCAACGGGGGCTATAATCCGCATTTTCTGCTGGATTACTCCCGCTTCGTGTCGGAAAGCTGCATTTCCTTTGTCAGGCAGCAGGCGGACATCCTGCGCAAATACAAAAAGCCCGGGGACTTCATCACCACCAACGGGCTTTTCGAGAACCTCGACAACCACCGCCTGCAAAACGAGGCGCTGGACGTTTACACCTACGACTCCTATCCGGGCTTTGCCTTTGAGCTGGACAAAAGCCCGAAGACCTCGACCGATCTCAACGACCGCAAGTGGTCGCGCAACCTGATCGAAACGCGCTCCGTCTGCCCGCACTTTGGCATCATGGAGCAGCAGTCCGGCGGGGGCGGCTGGGTCAACCGCATGGAAATGCCCGCGCCGAGGCCGGGGCAGCTTACGCTGTGGGCGATGCAGTCGGTTGCCCAGGGCGCGGACTTCATCTCCTTCTTCCGCTGGCGCACCTGCTCCTTCGGCACGGAGATGTACTGGCACGGGATCCTCGACTACGATAACCGCGACAACCGCAAGCTCCGGGAGCTCAGGGACTTCGCCCGGCTCCTGCGCACCCTCGACCCCGTCTGCGGGGCGGAGAACGTCGCCGCGTTTGCGCTGCTCAAGGACTACGACAACGAGTGGGACGCGCGGCTGGACGCTTTCCACCGCAGATTCAAGAAGCACTCCGAGGCGGAGATCTTCGCGGCGTCCGAGCTGACGCATACGCCCTATGACGCGGTGTATATCAGCGACGAAACCGATGCGCGCGAGCTGGCAAAGTACCCGGTCGCCCTTTATCCGCACCCGGTCATTATGACCGAGAAGCGCTCGGCCATGCTGCGGGACTATGTGGAAAACGGCGGCACGCTGATCGTCGGCTGCCGCGCGGGGCTGAAGGATGCGCACGGGCAGGCGTTCATGCTGCCCCAGCCGGGGCTTTTGCGGGAGCTCACGGGGACGGACGTCCGAGACTTCACCTTCACCAGCCCCAACGAGGAAAATGACCCCGGCACGCCCGTCTGGAACGATATCCTCACCCCGCTGGAGGGCACGAGGGTACTCGATACTTACAGGACGAGCTACTACGCGGGCGAAGCCTGCCTCACGGAACACAGGCTCGGCAAGGGGCGCGTCCTGCACCTGGGCAGCGCCTTTTCCCGGGAAAGCGTGCAAAGGCTGTTTGGCTATACCGGCATCCTCGAGCCGTTCTCGGCCTGGGTCATGGCGCCCGAGGGCGTCGAGCTGGTCGTGCGGGAAAAGGATGGGCGCCGATTCCTGTTCGCGCTCAATTTCCAGCAGGAGGAACAGAGAATCACGCTGAAAAAGCCGTCCGTCCTGCTCTGCACGGGAGAGCGCGCGGAGGGAGCCGTCACCCTGCCGCCCTTCGCAACGGCGGTTTACGAGCTGAGCGGAGACTGAGGCCGTTCATCCAAAAGCAGCACAGGGCAGAGCCGGGAGCGTTCCCGACTCTGCCCTGTGCCTTATTCGTTTTTGATGGACGCCGGGCTGAATTTGTAAAAAGCAGCCCGGAAAGCCCCGTCTTACTGCGCTTCCCGGAGAAGGCACAGGCCGGCATAGAGCGGGGGAGAGCCCGGCGTCAATACCGGTCAAAGTACGCATCATCCCGCGCCCAGTGGGCGTAGAGGCTCAGCTCCTCCTCCGGCGCGACCTCGGCACAGGGCTGCCCCTGGGCGTCGATGATCCGTTCGCCGCTGTCGCCATAGCCGGTGAAGAAGCCCTCGAACACGAAGCCGGGCAGGGCGGGCACCTCGACGGGCGCTTCAAGAACCCCGTTGCGCGCGGTGATCTCCGCCTCGGGCAGGAGCGCATCGCCGGGTATCAGCTCCTCGCTCCCGGCGCTGAAATAGGCGCGGCTCTCCGTCAGATCGAACATGCCGCAGCGCCCGTCCTCCAGCCGGAGGCAGGGCACGAAGTCCCGCACGGGCTCCTCGCCCTGCCAGATGCGGCAGGCGTAGATGCGCAGGTCGTACTGCCCGCTGACATCGTGCGTCCCCGCGATCGTCATGTCCGTGTGCTGGCGGGAGAAGAGGAAGAGGTGCTGCTCCACCGGTTCGGTAAAGCCGGGCAGGATCGTGCCGTGCACAACGTCGGGATAGAAGTAGTCCCCCGGGCGGAGCCAGGCCACGGTGCGCTCGGCGGAGTCCTCCGTCTGGCTGTAATGGACGCCTGTGGCGGTGTAGAAGCTCGCGGCGTTGCCCTGGGCCAGATGATAGCCCGCCTCCATGTACAGATGGGATTCCCGGCTGAAGCAGCCGAAGAACCAGGTGTCCTTCACCTGGAAGCCCGAGGTGCACTCAAAGTCCAGATAGAAGCGCGTGTCGTTGGTGGGGCTCACGCCGCTGTCCACGTAGGTCTGGCTGTCCAGTGTGGAGTTCGTGCACGCCGCGTAGTCCAGCAGCGCGTAGCCCTCCGGCAGGGGATCGAGCCTGAGGCGGATGCGCGTGAAAACGTCCGGCGCGGGCGAAGGGGTCGGCGCGGGCGTGGGCGATGGCGCGGGCGTCTCCGGGGCGGGCGTCTCCGTCACCGCCGCCGTGGCGCTCGGCTGCTGCCCGCAGGCGGAGAGCAGCAGAAGCAGCAGCGTCAGCAGGGCAAGGGCTTTTTTCATGCAAACCTCCCCGATCACAGCGCGTAGATCTTCTTGAACTTCTCCTCGAGATAATCGAGGTAGTAGTTCACGTTCAGGCTCTCGCCGGTGATGGCGCGGATCCACTCGTCCGGCGTCATGCGCGAGGCGATGGAGAAGACGCGCTCTGTCAGCCAGTCGCGCAGCTTCGCCAGGTCCCCGGCGGCGATGGCGGCGTATACGTCGAAATCCTTCTGCATCGCGCGCAGGATCTGCGCGCCGTAGGCGTTTCCGAGGGCGTAGGAGGGGAAGTAGCCGAAGCTGCCCGTCCAGTGCACGTCCTGCAGGCAGCCCTGCGCGTCGTCCGGCACCTCGACGCCGAGATAGTCCCTGTATTTCTGCTTCCAGAGCGCCGGGATCTCGTCCACCTCGATCTCGCCGTTTACGAAAGCCTTCTCCAGCTCGTAGCGCACGAGGATGTGCAGGCAGTAGCTCAGCTCGTCCGCGTCCACGCGGATGAGCCCCGGATGGGCGAGGTTCACCGCCTCGTACAGCTCCCGCTCGCTCACGTCGTCAAAGACGCCGCCGGAGAGCTCGCGCAGCTTCGGCGCGACGAAGCGGATGAATTCCTCACTGCGCCCGACGATGTTCTCAAAGAAGCGGGAGATGCACTCGTGCATCGCGGCGCTCATGTTGTCGGCGCAGTGGTTGTCGTAGAGCTCCTTCGGCTCGTTCTGCATGAAGAGGGCGTGACCGCCCTCGTGCAGGGTGGAGAAGACGTTGGAGATGAAGTTATCCTCAAAATAGTGCGTCGTCACGCGCACGTCGTTTGCGCCGTAGTGGTCGGTGAAGGGGTGCTCGGTGGTCATGAGCACGAGCGCGCTCTCGCGAAGACCCTCGAGCCGCAGCAGATAGCGGGACATGGCCTCCTGCTGCGCGATCGGCACCGGGCGGCTCAGAAAGTCCGAGCGGATGGGCTTGCCCTCCTTCTGAATGCGCCGCAGCAGCGGGACGATGCGCGCTTTGAGCGCGTCGAAGAAGGCGTCAAGCTGCTTGATGCTGCCGCCCTTCTCGTAATCGTCCAGGCAGGTGTCGTAATACGTCGCCTTCTTCTCATCCCGCAGGTCGATCTCCTGCCGGGTGTAGCCGATGAGCGCGGCGAGGGAATCGCGGAAGAGGGAGAAATCGTCCGACCTCTTCGCCGCGAGCCAGTCCCCATAGGCGCGGCTTGCAGCGGCGTCCATCTCATAGGAGAGCTTCGCGGAGAGATTCTTTCCGCGTTGGTAACGGTCATACAGGTGCTCGACGGCCTTCTTCTGCACCGGCGTCAAGCCCTCGCCGTCCTCGTGCAGTGCTTCAAGCAGCGTCTGATACGCCTTCGCGTGGCTCAGCCTGTGCAGGTGCTTTCCGAGGATCGCCATGTCCGCCCCGGCGAGGGGGATGCCCTCCTCCGGCGCGCAGCACTCCATGTCAAACTGCACCTTGCGCAGACAGCGCTCGTAGACCTCGATCTCGTCTAAAAGCTTTGAGAGCTTCTTCCATCTCTGCTCGTTCGTCATCATAAATTGCTTTCCTTTCCGAATCGTCGAATCAGCCCGAAAAATGCTGACACAGGTGCTTGACGCAGCAGACCTCGCAGTTTGGCCTGCGCGCGTCGCAGACGGCTCTGCCGTGCAGCACGATGCAGTGGCAGAAGTCGGAGGAGTGCTCCGGCGGGAGGATTTTTCTGAGCGCCATCTCGATCTTCACCGGCTCCTTGAGACCGTCCACCAGCCCCATGCGGTTCGAGAGCCGGATGCAGTGCGTGTCCACCACGGTCGAGCCGGGCACGCGGTAGACGTCCCCCAGGATGAGGTTTGCCGTCTTGCGCCCCACGCCGGGCAGGGCGACGAGCTCCTCCATCGTGTCGGGCACGCGGCCGCCGTGCTTTTCCAGCAGCACCTGCGCGCAGGCGACGATGTCCCGCGCCTTGGCGCGGAAGAAGCCGCAGGAATGGACGCAGCGCTCGACCTCCGCGACGTCGGCCTCCGCGAAGCTCTCGAGCGTCGGGAAGCGGGCAAAGAGCGCGGGCGTGATCTGGTTGACGCGCTCGTCGGTGCACTGCGCGGCGAGGCGCACGGAGAAGAGCAGCTCGTAAGCCTTCTCATAATCCAGCGTGCACTGCGCCTCCGGGTATTCCAAGAGCAGCAAGCGCACGATTTCGTTGACCTGTTCCTGCGTTCTCATGGGGAACTTCTCCTTTTTTCTTTCGTCTTAAACATTGTAACGGAAAGCCGATGGATTTTCAACCGCCAAAGTGATTAAGGAACTGTGCAGAAATAAATTGTGCAAAGATGGCGTAGGATTTTTCGCCTGTAGCGAGGCGGAAAATCGCAGGAATACTTTGTGTATTTCAAGAGGAACACTTCCTAAAATGTTTACAAATCGGACTTGAAAAACAGAGGATTGCGCCTATAATGAACATCGGGTGGTGAGATCGATCGAGGGCTCGGTTGATCTCGCCGCCAGACGAAAAGTTTGGCAGCGAATGAGTCTTTGGATCATTCGCCCGATGTTCATTGCAAGGATGATCTGGCAAAAACAGCCCTGCTGCCATGCTGCGCGGCGCGTCGAAAAGCTTTTGGGCTTTTCGGCATCAGATGATCCTTATTATGGAAGCAATCAAAATACGGAAAGGAGCGTAAGCTATGAACAGCAATGTTTCCAACGTCATCGATAAAATCAAGGAGATCGTCGCAAAGGGCAACGTCTCCCGCGTCATCGTGCGCAAGGACGCCAAGGTCCTGCTCGACCTGCCGGTCACCGTCGGCGTCGTCGGCGCCGTGGTGGGCATCACCGCCGCCAAGTGGGCGACCCTTGCCGCCGTGCTCGCAACGGTGGGCTTCGGCTGCACCGTCGAGATCGTCAAGGACAGCGGCGAGGTGGTGGACGTTCTCAGCGAGGAGGACAGCCAGAAGATTCACGACAAGGCCAGCGACATCGTCGGCGACGTGAAGGACGTCATCGAGGACACCTTCAAGAAGGACGAGTGATGGCAGTTTTCAGACGAAAGACGAGGATCTGAAAACTGAAAAGAAGGGGAAGTGGAAAAAACGAAGTTTTTTCACTTCCCCTTCTTTTCCTTCCCCGCGAGGCGGAAGGCGAAGAGCATCGTCATTACGGAGAGCGAGATCGCCGTGGCGATGAGCATCACGTCCGCCGAGAAGGGCAGATGCTTTCGCATAAGGAACACCAGACCCAGCGCCGCGAGATCCACCGCCGTGCGCGCAAGGTTGGAGGCAAGCAGCGCGTTCGTGCTGTTTTTGGCCAGCGCCCGCCTGCTGATGAGCGTATTGAGAAAACCCGCGAGCGCGCCCCAGACGATTCCGGCGAGCGCCCCTAAAACGTAAGTCATGGTCATCACCTGTATCCATAAAATTGAAAAATCCGCCGCGTCGTAAAGCGCGGGCCGTCAGAGCGTCCGGCGGGCGGCACGATCTATTATAAAGGGCTTGCCTCCCGCATGCAAGCGCTTTTTTGCATTTTTGCGCGCTTCCAGATTTTTTGCAGCATGGCGGCGCGCAAAACGGGCAAACTGATCGTGACCGGTTCTTCCGGTACACTTTGAACGAGGAGACAGAGCCATGACCACGAAGGAACTCCTGTATGTGGACGACGCGCTGGCGCACATCCAGCTTCTGAAGACCCAGTTTCAGAACGCCGCCGGCGAGATCAAGGACCCCGCGCTGCGCGTGACGGTGCAGCAGCTCGCCGAGCGGCAGAGCCAGATCTATCAGCAGTTTTACGAGCTTGTGTGAGGAGAGAACGATGGACGACAAATGCATTATGGAAGGGCTGCTTGACAGCGTGAAGGGGAGCTGCGATCTGCTGATGCACGGCTCCATCGAGTCGGCGACGCCGAACGTGCACCAGACCTTCAGCACCGCGCTGAACAACGTCCTGGGCATGCAGAACAGCATCTACGCCGACATGGCCAGCCGCGGCTGGTACGCCCCCGACCAGGCGCCCCAGCAGAAGATCAACGAGGTCCGGCAGAAATACTGCGCGGCTTGCTGATTCGGTTTTCAGAGGAAAGCGGGAGCAACAAAATATCAAGACAGCTTTCTGAAAACTGAAAACTAGGCCTTGTTTGAAAAATAGCGGAATGCACAAATGGCGAGGGATTTTTGCGCCAATTGAGGCGCGAAACCGCAGGCATACTTTGTGTATGGCAAGTCAGTTGGGCGTTTTGTCGTTTTTCAAACAAGGCCTAAAATAAATCACCTTGAAAAAACAGAGTTTTTTCAAGGTGATTATTCTTTTATCAGAAGAGTCCGGTGATGCGGCCGCTCTCGTCCACGTCGATCTTTTCGGCGGCGGGGACGCGGGGGAGGCCGGGCATGGTCATAATGTCGCCCGTGAGCACCACGACGAAGCCCGCGCCGGCGGAGACCTTGACATTCTTCACGGTGACCGTGAAGCCCTCGGGCGCGCCGAGCCTGGTGGGATCATCGGAGAAGCTGTACTGGGTTTTGGCGATGCAGACGGGGAGCCTGTCATAGCCTAAAGCCGTGAGCTGCGCGATCTGCTTCTGCGCGGCGGGGAGGATCGCCACGTCCTTGCCGCCGTAGATGCGCGTCACCACGGCGCGGATCTTGTCCTCGATGCTGCCCTCCAGCTCGAAGGAGAAGCGGAAGTCGCCCTTCTCCTCCTCGCAGAGGCGCACGACCTCGCGCGCCAGCTCCTCGCCGCCCTTGCCGCCCTCGGCCCAGACGGTGGAGAGCACGGTGTTCACGCCAAGCTCCCGGCACTTTTTGATGATGAAGTTGATCTCCGCGTCTGTGTCGGTGGGGAAGCGGTTGACCGCCACCACGCAGGGAAGGCCATAGACGTTTCTGATGTTCGATACGTGGCGCAGAAGGTTCGGGATGCCCTTCTCGAGCGCATCCAAATCCTCGTTGCCCAGCGCGGTCTTGGGCAGGCCGCCGTGCATCTTGAGCGCGCGCACCGTCGCCACGACGACTACCGCGTCCGGCTGCAGCCCCGCCGCGCGGCACTTGATGTCGAGAAACTTCTCCGCGCCGAGATCCGCGCCGAAGCCCGCCTCGGTCACGGTGTAGTCGCCCATCTTGAGCGCCATGCGCGTCGCCATCACGCTGTTGCAGCCGTGGGCGATGTTGGCGAAGGGACCGCCGTGCACGAAGGCGGGGGTGCCCTCCAGCGTCTGCACGAGGTTGGGCTTGAGCGCGTCCTTCAAAAGCGCCGCCATCGCGCCGACGGCCTTGAGCTGCCCCGCGGTCACGGGCTTGTCGTCATAGGTGTAGCCCACGATGATGCGCGAAAGGCGCTCCTTGAGGTCGGTGATCGAGGAGGAGAGGCAGAAGACCGCCATGATCTCGCTCGCGACCGTGATGTCAAAGCCGTCCTCGCGCGGCGTGCCGTTGGCCTTGCCGCCGAGACCGTCCACCACGAAGCGGAGCTGCCGGTCGTTCATGTCCACACAGCGCTTCCAGGTGATCTTGCGGGGGTCGATGCCGAGGGCGTTGCCCTGCTGGATGTGGTTGTCGAGCATCGCGGCAAGCAGATTGTTCGCCGCGCCGATGGCGTGAAAGTCGCCGGTGAAGTGGAGGTTGATGTCCTCCATCGGCACGACCTGCGCGTAGCCGCCGCCGGCGGCGCCGCCCTTGATGCCGAACACGGGGCCGAGGGACGGCTCCCGCAGGGCGACGGTCACGTCCTTGCCGATGCGCCTGAGCCCGTCGGCGAGGCCGATCGTGGTCGTGGTCTTGCCCTCGCCCGCCGGGGTGGGGGTGATCGCGGTGACGAGGATCAGCTTGCCGTCGGATTTGTCTGTTTCGCGCAGCAGGGCGGGATCGACCTTCGCCTTGTAGCGCCCGTACTGCTCAAGGTACTTCTCGTCTACGTGGGCGCGCTTCGCAATCTCGGTAATGGGCTGCATCCGGCATTCCTGAGCGATTTCAATATCGGTTTTGTAAGCCATAGTACTCTCCTTTTAGCGGAAGTATTTTACTGCCGCTTCAAACATACGAATGTCGTAATTGCCGGGGACGTTCTTATAGAGATTGCTGCCGATGCGCTCGGAGTGCCCCATCTTGCCGAAAACGCGGCCGTCCGGGGAGGTGATGCCCTC
>CAJOFI010000058.1 GCA_905233595.1 uncultured Oscillospiraceae bacterium
GGCCGTGGACGAGGGCCGCGCCAAGGTTTTGCAGGACTTTTTCAAGGAGCACGAGATCCCCGCCCTGATATACGAGCCGCTCAAAAAGCTTCCCGAGCCGGGGCAGTGCTGCATCGCCATCGGCGCGATCTCGGCGGGCATCGAATACCCCGGCATCCGCCTCGTCATCCTCACCGACAGCCAGCTTCTGCGCCGGGGCGCGAAGAAGAAAAAGAGCACGAAGAAGCTCCCCGCGAACCGCCAGCGCATCGAGTCCTACGGCGATCTGTCGGTAGGCGACTACGTGGTGCACGAAAACCACGGCATCGGCCGCTTTGCCGGCATCGTCAAAATGCAGGTGGACGGCTTTGAAAAGGACTATGTCAAGATCGCCTACGCCGGGACGGATACGCTCTACGTCCCCGCGACGCAGCTCGACCTTGTGACGAAGTACACGGGCGGCGGCGAGGAAAAGCCCGTCAAGCTCTCCAAGATGGGCGGCGCCGAGTGGGCGAAGACCCGCTCCCGCGCCAAGAGCGCCGCGAAGGACATGGCCAAAAAGCTCATCGCCCTCTACGCCGAGCGCCAGCGCCTCCCCGGCTACGCCTTCTCGCCCGACTCCGAGTGGCAGCGGGAGTTTGAGGAGAACTTCGGCTACACCGAGACGGACGATCAGCTTCGCTGCGTCGCGGAGATCAAGCGCGATATGGAATCGAGCGTGCCGATGGATCGCCTGCTCTGCGGGGACGTGGGCTTCGGCAAGACCGAGGTCGCCCTGCGGGCGGTGATGAAGTGCGTCCTCGACGGTAAGCAGGCCGCCATCCTCGTCCCCACGACGGTGCTCGCGCAGCAGCACTATCAGACCGCCCTGCAGCGCTTTTTCGGCTTCCCGGTTGAGATCGCGGTGCTCTCCCGCTTCCGCACGGGCGCGCAGATGACGAAGACCCTCTCGGAAATCGCAAACGGCAAGGTCGATCTCGTCATCGGCACCCACCGCATCCTGAGCAAGGACGTGCGCTTCAAAAACCTCGGCCTGCTCGTCGTGGATGAGGAGCAGCGCTTCGGCGTGACACACAAGGAGCATATCAAGGAGCTCAGCCGGGGGATCGACGTGCTGACCCTCTCGGCGACCCCCATCCCCCGCACGCTCAACATGGCCATGTCCGGCATCCGCGATATGTCCACCATCGAGGAGCCGCCGGAGGATCGCCTCCCGGTGCAGACCTTCGTGATGGAGCACGACTGGGGCATCCTCGCCGACGCGATCCGGCGCGAGCTGCAGCGCGGCGGACAGGTCTATTACCTGCACAACCGCGTGGACGATATCGAGCGCACAGCCATGCGCCTCATGGAGCTGCTCGACGACGTGACCGTCGCGGTGGCGCACGGGCAGATGGACAAAAACATGCTTGCCTCCGTGATGGAGAGCGTGGCAAACGGCGAAACGCAGGTGCTGGTCTGCACGACCATCATCGAGACCGGTATCGACATCCCGAACGTCAACACCCTCATCATCGAGGACGCGGATAAGCTGGGGCTTGCGCAGCTCCACCAGATCCGCGGGCGCGTCGGGCGCTCGACCCGCAAGGCCAGCGCCTACCTCACCTTCCGGCGCGACAAGGTGCTCACCGAGATCGCCGAAAAGCGCCTCACCGCCATCCGGGACTTCGCCGCCTTCGGCTCCGGCTTCAAGATCGCCATGCGCGACCTTGAAATTCGCGGCGCGGGCAATCTCCTGGGCGCGGAACAGTCGGGGCACATGATCGACGTGGGCTACGATATGTACATGAAGCTCCTCAACGAGGCCGTGCTCGAGGCGCGCGGGATTGAGGTGCCCAAGGCCGCCGAGTGCTCGGCCGATCTCGCCGTCGCGGCGAACATCCCCGACCGCTATATCTCCTCCTCCGAGCAGCGCATGGACGTTTACCGCCGCATCGCGGCCATCCGCTCGGAGGCGGAGGCCGACGACCTCACCGACGAGCTGATCGACCGCTTCGGCGACCCGCCCCCGGGCGTCAACGCCCTCATCCACGTCGCGCTGCTGCGCGGCGAGGCGGGCAAGGCCGGGATCACCGACATCGCCCAGAAGCAGGGCTATTTGCGCTTTACGGTCAGGGACTTCGATATGGAGAAGGTCTCCCGGCTCTACGCAACGCCCGCGTACAAGGGCAGGCTGCGCGTCGAGGCTGGCTCCAAGCCCTGCCTGAGCCTCAAGATCAAGGCCAAGGGCCGCGTCATCGACGAGGCGAGAAGCTTCGTCGCCGACTGGGGAGCCCGTAGCGCCGAGCATTGATCGGCTGCGGTATCGCTTTCAGACGGATTGCAAGGATTCCGGGAGGGGACGCCGTAAGAATTCACTTTTTCGTAACGAAATAAAGCTTGATAGATTTTGCGGGAAGTAGTATATTCACAGAGAACACGGAAAGGACGGATCGTTTATGAAAAAAATGATTATCGCGCTGCTCGTCGTCTGCGTGCTGGCGGGCGGCATCATCGGTTTTTTGACCTACCGCAATGAAAAGCCCGGTGAGATCGAGGCGGAGGAGCCTGCCGCGAGCGCGGAGGCCGCGCCGGAGGAAGCCTACACCCTGCGCGTGCCCGATTACGCGGCGATGTACGCCACCCATGCGCCGGATGAGATCGTCGCCACCGTGGACGGGCGCGACGTGACCTGGGGCGAGTACTTCTACCTCTTCTTCTCCCAGGCCAAGCAGATCGAAAACTATTTTGCGAGCATGGCGTCCTACTACGGCGCGGCGCCCGATTGGGACGCCCAGGCCGATGAAAACGGCGACGTCAGCTTTGCCGACATCCCGGCGCAGGGTGTGGAGTCCACGCTCAGGCAGATCTTTTCCATTGAGGGTCTCGCCGCGAAGGGCGAGGTCGAGCTGACCGACGAGCAGCTTGCCGCCATCCGCGCGCAGGAGGAAGAGGATATTCTCGGCGCCGTCGGCGAGGGCGCCACGGCGGAGGACTTCAACGCCTATATCGAGACGATTTTTCTGCCCCGCACGCTCTACGACCGCATGAACCGCGTCAACTACCTCTACCGCCAGGGCTTCGTGCAGGCCTACGGCGAAAACGGCGAGCTGGTGGAGGACGGTACGGCGCTGCAATACCTCACGGATAACGAGTACATGGCCGCAACGCATATTCTCTTCTCAAACACCGACCCCGCCACCTTTGAAGCCCTCGACGAGCAGGCCGCCGCCGAAAAGCTGGCGAAGGCCGAGGAGCTCGCCGCCGAGCTCCAGGCCATCGAGGACGATGCCGAGCGCCTTAAGCGCTTTGCCGAGCTCAAGGCCGAATACTGCGAGGATACCGGCAAGGTCGCTTATCCCGACGGCTACGTCTTCCTGCCCGGCAGGATGGTCGCGGCGTTTGAGGAGACCGTGCTGAGTCTGGAGGATTACCAGGTCTCCGATCCGGTGATGTCCGATTACGGCTGGCACGTCATCATGCGCCTGCCCCTTGACCCGGACGGCGTGATCGAATACTCCAACGACGGCACCGCCCTCACCGCCCGCAGCAAGGCGGCGAACGAGGCTTACGGCGAGGAGCTGCAAAACTACTTTGACAGCCTGAGCGTGGACTACGCCGAAGGCTTCACCGCGCCGAAGATCATGGATTATCTGGGATAAGGAAATGGAGGGATGTGAAAACATCCCTCCATTTGCTTATAGTTTGCAGAAAAGAAAAAACGTACGAACAATTTTCCAACAATCTAAAAAATGAAAACTGAAAAAGGCTGTGAGAAAACTTCGTTTTCTCACAGCCTTTTCCTTACAGTTCCTACCATATATATAATAAGAAGAAAAGCGGCGGCTGCGTATTGGCCAAGGGGGATGACGCGCTCTGACCAGAGGGTGAGGGCGCTGTCCGTCGGGGCGAGGAGCAGGCCGATCGCGATGGCCAGCGCCCCGCAGAGCCAGCTCAGCCAGCGCCCGTTTTGCATAACGAGCAGCCCCTCCCCGTGAAAGGCGGGCGCGTGACCCAACGCAAGGCGCAGACAGTGCTGCGAGGCAAGCAGCGCGAGAGAGGCGAGCAGGTAATCCGGGAAGAGCCAGAGCGCCACCACGAGCGCCTCCATACGCTCGAGCGTGCGGAAGAAGACGAGGTTTCGCACGAGGGTGAAGAAGGGCAGCGTGAGCTTTGCTGTGATCTCTGCGCCGAAGCAGCCGATCACCGCCGCCGCGAGCGCCGACAGCAGCAGGCACAGCCCCGTCAGCCAGAGCGCCGATAAGCCGAAGCCGCCTTCACGCTTCTCCGTTCCGCCCAGCAGAAAGCCCGGCGCGTAGAGCCCGAGCAGCAGCACCTCCCCCACCGGGAGCGCCCCGCAAAGCACGGGCAGCGCATCCTCCGCCGTGAGCGGGAGAAGGTTGTCCGCGTCGATCTGCCGCAGGGAGAAGAGCAGGAGCAGCAAAATCACCCCCAGCAGCAGCGGAAGCAGCATCCTCGCCATCCGCGCAAGCGAGCGCGGGGAGCAGAGCGCCGTGAAACCTGCGGCAAGCCCCAGCGTGAGAACGAAAAAGGCAGGCTCACTCTGCGGAAAAAGCGCCACGGTGAAGCGCTCCGCCGCCGCGCGCAGAACGAAGCCCGCGTACAGCAGCAGCCACAGCCCGAAAAGCAGCAGCGCCGCCTTGCCGGGCTTCTCTCCCAGCGCGCGCAGGCTCAGCTCCCCCAGCCCCTCCCCTTCTCTGCGACAGGCGGTAAAGCGGCAAAAGAGCCAGGCAAACAGCAGCAGAACCGGAAGGCAGACCGGCGCCGAGAGCCAGCAGCCCCGCCCCGCCGCCTCCGCCGAGGCCGCGGGATAGAGCCGCAGCGCCGGGGACAGCACCGCCGCCGCGCCAAGGCTCATCAATTGTCGCCGGGAAAAACGTTCACTTGTCATGCTCAATAACCTCTTTTTCCGGGGAAAGCAGGGCCTTCCGCTGTCTCTGCAAGCTGCGCGATATACGGCAAAAAAACCGAAAACTATTCACGCTTCCTTCGCGTCAAAGCTGTGCGTGAGCGCGCCCTGCACCTTCAGGCTGATCTCCAGCCCGGGCAGAAGAGAGGGGAAGCTCCCCTCCAAAGCGCGCCAGCGCTCGGGATCGCTGCGCTCCAAACGCGCGCTGAGATTCGCCGGGTCGAGCGCCTGCTGCCGCGCAAGCTGGAGGACGCGCCCCAGCTTCTCCGACACCGCCGCCTCAAGCTGCCCGGTCAGATAGTCGTCGTAGCGCGCAAGCCCGTCGGCACTGTCGGCGGCGGTCTCCAGCACCGAGGCCTGCACCTTCGCCGTCACGTCCAAGCCCCGCAGGCTCCCGTCCGCATCCCAGACCGGCGTGACCGTGCTCTCGCCCCGCTGCAGCTCCAGGCTCACCGGCAGACCGCCCAGGCAGAGAAGCTCCGCCCCCAGCGCGTCCTCCGACTCAATCCAGGCGCGCAGAACGCCGTCCTGGAGCACTCCGAAGCCCGCCGGAACGGCGGTCTTGTCCCCCTGCTCGGCCGCGTCGGCAAAGCGCAGGGCGGTCACGAGCGCGCTCCCGCTTCGCATCAGTGACCGCTGCACCGCGTCCGCTGTGCTGCCCGTCTCACCGCGCTGCCTCTCCGTGCGAAGCTGGGCGCTCTGTAAAATTTCCGTGATGCCGCGCGTGTCGGAGCTTGCGCCCTGCATCAGCTCCGCCGCCGTCCCGCCGCGCACGAGATAGAGCGGGATGTCCAGCCGCAGGTCGCCCGAGCGGCAGATCACCGCGAGCAGGTCGTTTATCCCGTGCTCGGCGGCGTCCTGCCCCACGAGGATCGCGCGCACGTGCCCCATGAAGAGCTCCTCCTCCACGGAGTTTTCGCGGATCTGCTCCAGCGCCGCCGAGAGCGTGCGCCCCACGCCGCTCAACCCGGCGCCCGGCCCCTCGTTCTCCGGCCCCGCCGCCGCGGCGAGCGTCAGGCGCACGGAGCCCTTTTCGTAGTCCACGCCCACGGTCTGGATGATGCGAAGCTGCTCCACCTCCCGCCGCTGCCCGGACAGCCCGCAGCCACACAGAAGCACGGCAAGGAGAAGGAAAGAGAGTAGAAAGATTTTTTTCATAAGCAAGCACTGACAGTAAAACTGAAAACTGAAGACTGAAAACTGAAAAATGAAAAATTATAGTGTCCCCTTCGGGGACAAATTAGAATTCGTCGCGCAGCGACACCGCAACTATTCACTGTTCATTATTCACTGAAGACTGAAGACTAACGCGCGTCGCTGTGCGGCGCGGTGTAATTCACGCCGTAGCTGTCGAGGCTTGCCAGGTGCAGCAGCAGCAGCGCCGACACGAGCGCCGTGCCGTAGAGCCCGGCGACGATCGCCCCCAGCAGCAGCGCAAGCCGGGGATCCTGGCTTGGCAGCGCGTAGCAGGCGATGGACGAAAAGGCCACGATGATGATCGCGATGGGCGAGACGATCTTCGCCTCCACCGCCGCCTGCCCCACGATCAGCGCCCCGATGATGGAGACCGTGTCGCCGATGGGCGTCGGCAGGCGCAGACCCGCCTCCTGCACCAGACAGAAGGCGCCCAGCATCCCCAGCACCTCCAGCGCCGTCGAAAAGGGCACATCCTGCTCGGCCTCGATGATCGACAGCAGCAGCCGCGTCGGGATCATCTCCTGGTGGTACGTCGCGACCGCGACGTACAGCGCCGGGAGCAACGCCGCAAGCACCAGCGCGCCCCAGCGCACGAGCGAGAGCACGCCGGATACCAGCGGGTGGCTGCTCGCGTCGTCCGTGACCTTCATGAAATCCGAAAGCGTCACCGGCAGCACAAGCCCCACCGGGAGACCGTCCACGAGCAGCCCGACGCGACCCTGCATCAGATACGTCGAGAAGCGGTCGGGTCGTTCCGTGTGCAGAGCCTGCGGGAAGGGCGACAGCGGCGTGTCCACGATCCCCTTTTCCAGCGCGCCAAGGGACAAAAGCGCGTCCACGTCCAGCCTGTCGAGCCGCGAGGCGAGCTGCCTGAGCGTCCCCGGCGGCGCAAGGCCCTCCAGATAGAGCACCGCCACGCGCGTATTGCTGTGCTTCCCGAGCGTGCCCTCCGCAAGCTTGAGCCGGGGCGAGGCAATGCGGCGCCGCACCAGCGCCGTGTTCACGCGCAGAGTCTCCGTAAAGGCGTCCTTCCCGCCCTTGAGGGACTTTTCCAGCGTCGGCTCCCCGACGGGGCGCACCTCGCTTGCCCGCACCTCAAAGCTCAGCGCAACGCCAATGCCGTCAAACACAAGCGCCAGGTGCCCGTGGCAGAGATCGCCCACCAGCAGCTCCACGGCCGAGCGCCGGTGCACCGACCCGCGATAGACGCCGCCGGAGAGAATTCTCTCGATGACCTCCTGTTCGCTCTCGCCCTCCCCGGCGCGCAGGCGATCCGTCAGCGGACGCAGGATCTCGTCCGAGATCTGGCTGCCGGAGACCAGGCCGTCCAGCCAGCAGGCATGAACCGCCACAAGGCCGGAGAGACCGAAGTCCAGCGTCCTTGTTTCAAAATCCCCGCAGGAGGCAAAAATCTTTTTCAGTGCCGCAAGGGAGATCGGCCCCGTGTATTCCGGGCTCTTTGAAGACTGTACTTTTGCAGTAAAAGGATGTTCGTTATACATGTAGTGTATTATGTCCCGAATAAACCTACAATATGTAGTGTCTCCAAAAAAAGTTTAAAAAAGGCGAAAAAA
>CAJOFI010000059.1 GCA_905233595.1 uncultured Oscillospiraceae bacterium
ACCTTCTCGTGAAGGGGGCTCCCAAGAGCGCGAACCCTCGCCCACGCTTTTGCCTCGCCTGGCGGGGCGTATCTACCCACTATGGGTGCAGATGAGCCTTTCTTTTTCGCCTTCCGAGGCGAAAAATCAGAGGCGTTCCCCCTCTGAACTCCCCCTAATTGCGGGGCGACTGAATAGTTACGATTTTTTTATGAATTCCAGGCTTTGATCTGCTCGCGCAGCCACTGGGCGAATTCTTCGATGCCCTCGCCGGTGCGGGCGCAGATGGGGATGATCTTCATGTTGGGGTTGAGGCGCAGGACGTACTTCTTGCATGCCTCGATGTCAAAATCGAAGTAGGGCAGCACGTCGATCTTGTTGATGAGCAGCACGTCGCAGATGGAGAACATCAGCGGGTACTTGAGGGGCTTGTCGTGCCCTTCGGGGACGGAGAGGATCATCGCGTTCTTCACCGCGCCCGTGTCGAACTCCGCCGGGCAGACGAGGTTGCCGATGTTCTCGAGAATCGCAAAGTCGATATCCGCCGTGCCGAGCCCCAGAAGCCCCTGCCTGGTCATGCCCGCGTCGAGGTGGCACATGCCGCCGGTGTGGAGCTGTATGACCTTGGCGCCGGTCTTCTCGATGGTGGCGGCGTCCACGTCGGAGTCGATGTCGGCCTCCATGACGCCGATGCGGAACTCGTCCTTCAAGGCGGCGATCGTGGCCTTGAGGGTGGTGGTCTTGCCGGAGCCGGGGGAGCTCATGAGATTCAAAAGAAAGGTCTTCTCCTGCTTGAGCTGCTCGCGAAGCCTGTCGGCCTCCCGGTCGTTGTTTTCAAAAACGCTCTGCTTGATTTCCAGTACGCGATAGCCTTCCATAAGACACCTCGATTTTTTATAATTTTTAGCTTGCATATTCTAACACACGCGGCTTATCTTAGCAAGTCCATCGCTTCCCGAAAATCCGCCTCGAAGGCCGCGCGGTTTTTTACAAAGTCGCTCCCGCCGTCGGGGAGCCAGAGTGCTTCGTCCCGCAGAGAGAGGAGCAGCGCCGGGAGCTCTCCGGCGGCTTCTCCGCCCGGCAGGGCGGGGATCAGCCCGCTCTCGAGCGCAAGACTTCCCGGGCGCTCGCCGTCAAAGAGCCAGCTCAAAAACGCGCTTGCGCCGCGCGAGGGGCGCGTGAGCGCGAGGCAGCGCAGATCGGCAAGGCGCGGGGCGGCTTCGGGGGCGCTGAGCGTGAAGCCCGCCGGGACGCCGCCTGTGAGCCGGTCGGCATATACGAAGGCCGCGTCCGACGCACCGGGCAAAAACGCCCCGGTGTATAGACTCCCGGAAAACGCGCAGTCCGCGAGGGCGTTCCAGGCGCGCTGAAAAGCGGGGGAGAAGCAATCGCGCCCCCGGTCGGCGTGAAATTCGCCCGTGCCCAGCATGCTCTGGCAGATCAGATCGGCGTAGGAATCGGCGGCGAGGCAGGGGCGCTGCTGCGCGAGCGCCCAGGCGCAGAGCGCGAAGAGCTCGCGCGGCGTATCGGTCTCGCATGTGAGCAGGAGCTGCACCCGGCTCCCAAGCGGAAAGACGCTGCTGCCGATGCCTTCCGCGCGCTGCGCGAGACTGTCGGGGTAGCGCACGCTGACGGAGGCCGTTCCGAGAAGCCCCTCCTCCGAAAGCGCGAAGGCCAGCGTGTGAGAGCAGAGCAGCAGCTCCGGCCGCGCGGTGTTGAGCGCGCTCTGCAGCGCCTCCGCGCTCTCAAATTCCCGCAGGGACAGCGCCATCGCGTCCTTTTTGAGCCGCGCATAGTCCTCCGCCGCCTGCCGCAGCGCGGGCAGCAGCGGATCGTCGGACGCGCACCAGAGCGTGACCGCGCCCCGCGCCTCCTGTTTTCCGCAGCCGCAGAGCAGCAGCGCGAGGGCAAGGCACATCGAGAGCAGCCGTCTCATAGCGGCTGCTTTTTGATCTGCGCCCAGCGGCGGGGATAGCGCTTCGGCGTGTCGGCGGTCTTGCGGATGAGGATGCCGGATTCCGCCTTGTTGGTCACGGTGACGGTGGTGGTCTTGCCGTCCACGACGGTGAAGTAGACCGGCGTTACGTCGATCTGATACCCTCTTGCCGCCTCGGTTTCCACAAGGTAGTAAACAAAGTACTTGCCCCATGACCGGTCTCCCCAGTTTTCAATGTCCTCGGGAATGGCAGGATTGACGGTCCGCCGGCGCCTCCTCCGCGCGGGCGTGAACACAGCGCACGTCCGAAAAGCCCAACGCATCGCAGGTGCTTTGCAGGAACTTCACCCGCTTGTCAAGGCTGTCGAGCAGGGTCAGCTCCATCTCCGGCTGGGCGATCTTGAGCGCAAGCCCCGGAAAGCCCGCGCCGCTGCCCACGTCGATGACGCGCTTGCCGCGCGTCTCGCAAAAGCGCAGCAGGGCGGCGCAGTCGAGAAAGTGCAGCCGCGCGGAATCGGCCTCGCCCTCGATGGCGGTCAGGTTCATGACCTTGTTCTGCTCGGTCAGCGTCTCATAATACAGCCGGTAGCGCCGTAGCGCCGTCTCATCCAGAGGAAGCGACAGCGCCGCGAAGCCCTCGGTCAAAATCTGTTCCAGTGCCATGTGAATATCTCCGACGAAATAGTGAAGAGTGAACAGTGAAAAGTGAAAAGCTGTGGTATCGCTGCGCGACATATGTATAGTAAACGCAAATAGTATTTGCGTTTACTATACTTTTCCAAAGCCGTTTTTCTCGCCCCTGACGGGGCAACCGAAAAACATGGCAATATAGTAAACTCATTTTTCAAATTCGTTTACTATAATATGTCCCCGAAGGGGACACCTTAACTATTCATTCTTCGCTTTTCACTGATAAAAGACGTGGTTCCCGATGCGGCAGACCTCGGTGAGATCGCTTTGGAACCAGGAGGCGTCCCCGCGCTCGGGGTTTACGAAAAAGAGGCTCTCGCCCGCGGTGTTGTAGCCCTCGAGGCAGAGAAAGGCCGCGACGCGGCTCTGCTCGTCCGGCTCGGCGGTGACCTCCCCGGTGCCGACGGGCGTAAACTGTATCGTGTGCTCCCGGTCGAGCACCACGGCGCTGATCGTCGCGGGAAAGCGCTCGTCCCTGACGCGGTTCAAAACCACATTCCCCACGGCGATCTGCCCCTCAAGGGGCTCGTGCTGCGCCTCGGAATAGATGATGTGCGTGAGCCAGAAGAGGTCGTCGGCCTGGGTCGTGCGGGTGTAGTAGTCCTCCCCGCCCTTTAAGAGCGTGCAGCCCGTGCTGCCCACGTCGGCGCGCCCCTCCGAGAGCGCGATGCGCAGGCCGAAGAGCCGCTCGATCGCGTCATACGGCAGATAGAGCCGCCCGTCCGCCTCCAGCCAGCCCTCCGGCGCGTAGAGACAGCGCCCCTCGGCGCTCAGCCAGGGCTGCCCGCGCTGCCCCTGCACCGTGAGGCCGGGGAGCGAGAGCGTGAAGCTCTCAGCGTCAAAATCGCACCTGCTCTCCAGCTTATAGTAGCGGCAGAGCGTCTCCGGCGCGAGGTAGGCAAGGCCGTTTCGCAGATAGCCGCGATCCGTCAGCAGGCCGTCAAAGTACACGCGCAGCGGCTCATAGGGATGCTCCGGCGCGCGCGGCAGGGGGGAGGGGACGCCGACCTCCTCCGTCGGGGCGGGGGCGGCGGGCTGTTCCGGGGCGGCGCAGCCTGCGAGCAGCAGGCAGCACAGCAGCGCAAGCGCGCGCTTCATGCCTCGGCCTTGCAGGCCTTGAGCGCCTGCGCCAACTGATCGGGGCAGGAGGTGGGCTTATAGCCGCAGCGGATGCCCTCCATGCGGCGGATGGCCTCGTCCACGTCCATCCCCGCGACAAGGCGGGAGATGCCCTGCAGATTGCCGTCACAGCCGCCGATCACCTTGACGGACTGGATGGTGTTTCCCTCCAGCTCGATTTCCATGCGCTGGGAACAGACGCCCTTCGGGCGATAGGTATAGGTCATGGGATTCAACTCCTTCGATGGGAAATATAGCACAGTTTTTGCGTCTTTTCAATGAACAAGTAAGGAAAGAGTGAATAGTGAAGAGTGAATAGTGAAGAGTTGAGGCATCGCTGCGCGACGGATTATATAGTAAACGAATTTGAAAAATGAGTTTACTATAATTCGTCCGCCGGAGGCGGACACCATAACTTTTCACTTTTCACTTTTCACTGTTCATGATTTGCTCTTCTCCCGCATACGCTTTCCCATGGGGGTGAGGCGATGCAGATTTCCAAGATGCTTGCCATGCTGGGACTGGCTGTGATGAGCCTGTATCTCTTCTCCGTCGGCGCGGCGGGGGAGGGCGGGAGCGTACCGGCGCCGACGGCTGAGACGGCGACGCCGCTGAGCGCGGACGAGTCGCGATGGATCGAGGAGGCGGAGATGGCCGAAGCGCTCGTGCGGGTGATGGAGAGCGTGAACAGCGAGGAGATTCGGGAGACCACGATCGGGGGCGGTCTCGCCGTGAAGAACGAGACGAATTACGAGCTCGATCTGCCCGCGCTGATGAGCCGCCCGCCGGAGCTGAAGCTCCCGGCGGAGGGAGTGCAGATCCTCATCATCCACACCCACGCGAGCGAGGCCTACACCCCGGCGGGGCTCGACCGCTACGAGGCCAACGACAACCGCCGCACCGCCGACACGCAGTACAGCATCGTGCGCGTGGGGGACGAGCTTACGGCGCTCTTCGAGGAGGCGGGGCTGCGCGTCCTGCACGACCGGGAGATCTACGATTACCCCAGCTACACCGGCTCCTACACCCGTTCGGGCGAGGCGGTGGAGCGCTGCCTCGCCGAGCACCCGGAGATCCGGATCGTGCTGGACATCCACCGGGACGCCCTCGGCACGGACGGCGTCGTCTACAAGACGATGGCCGAGGAGGAGGGCGTGGTCGCAAGCCAGGTGATGCTGCTCGTCGGGACGGACGAGAGCGGGCTGAGCCACCCCAACTGGCGCGGTAACCTTGCCCTCGCGCTCTACCTCCAGCAGCGCGTGAGCCTTGAACACCCGACGCTGATGCGCCCGGTGTCCCTCGTGCCGCAGCGCTATAACCAGCATCTGACGCCCGGCTCGCTCATCGTCGAGGTGGGCAGCAGCGGCAACACCTTGCAGGAGGCGCTCTCCGCCATCCGCCTCTTCGCAGAGGCCGCCGCCCCGGCCTTGCTCGAGCTGGTTAGCGCTTAGCGCTAAGAACGCCTATGCGCTAAAACGAAGGTGCTGGGCGAGCATGCGGGAGAGGATGAAGGCGGCGGCGTAGTCGCGGTCGATCCAGACGTGGCGGGTGTGCGCCTCGGGGCAGAGCAGCAGACAGCCGAAGCCCTCTTTTGCCCGCCCTACGCGGATCATCAGCACCGATTCCAGCTCCTGCGCGCGCAAAAGGGCGAAAACCTCGTCCTGCTGCTCGGTAAACTCCTTCGGGTCGGAGAGGGCGAAGGCCTGGTGCTCTGTCAGCGCGCGCGGCGGCGGGGTCTTGCCGAGAGAGCGCTCGTTCGATACGTCCAGCAGCTCCCCCTCCGCGTTGAGATAGAACAGCCGGTTGAGGCTCAGACTCTCGCACATTGGCGCAAAGCCCCGCACGAGGCGGTCGAGCGTGTCACCGCCGCTGTCAAAACCCTCCGCCATCGCGCGGAAGGTGCCGTACAGGCCGTGGTCGCCAACCGGCGGGAAATGCAGGGACTCGTGCTTGCTCGCAACGTAGAGGATGAAGCAGTTGCGCCCCTTGGTCTTGCCTCGGTAGAGCGTCTTGTCCGCGAGGGCGAAGACCGCCTCGTAGCTGTCCGCGTCGGCGGGATAGGCGGCGCTGCCCACCGTGGCGGTGATGAAGTGGCTCTCCCCCTGGAAGCACAGCGTCCGGCGAAAGACCCTTCCGCCGTCGAAGAGCTCCTTGTAAAAGCGGTGAGCCTCGGGGTAGTCCACGTCCCGCAGGGTGACGATCAGAAACTCATCCCCGCCGAAGCGGCCGATCAGCCCCGCGTCCCCGACGTAGTCCATCAGATCCGCCCCAAGCTGCGCGAGCACCCGGTCGCCGCTGTGGTGGCCGTAGTGGTCGTTGATGTTCTTGAAGTTGTCCAGATCAAGGATCGCAAGCCGGAAGGGGGTCTTCAAATGAATGAGCTCCCGGATGAAGGCAAGTATGGCCGGACGGTTCAACAGCCCCGTCAGCGAGTCGTGCAGCGCCTCCGGCCGAACGCTCACCAGCGTCTCCTTAAAAAACGGATAGCCCCGTAATCTCTCTTCACTATACACAAAGCACCCTCCTAACGGCATTGAAAACCTGTTGATATTATCCAATTCTATAATACCGCAGCTTGCGCGGCTTTGCAATCGCTTTTTTGCACAATGGCGTTTTGAAAAAATGCAAGTTTTTTTGAAAAACCTGTTGACAGCTCGGCATAAAGTGTGGTATTATCTTTAAGCTTTTAGGGAACGGACGCGCGGGTGTAGTTCAATGGTAGAACACCAGCCTTCCAAGCTGGATACGTGGGTTCGATTCCCATCACCCGCTCCATCGCCGCAGGGCTTGCGTTTGAGTGTGGGGCATTGCTTCAGATATGCGCCAATAGCTCAGCAGGATAGAGCAACTGCCTTCTAAGCAGTAGGTCGGGGGTTCGAATCCCTCTTGGCGTGCCAACGTCAGAAGAAAGCTGCTCCATTCCGCTTCCGCGGTTTCCGTAAGCGCCGCGAAAGCTCCATATCCGCAGCTTCCTTCTTCCTTTCCAAATCGAACCCGCTTCGATTTGGCAGTCAATTGCATAGTCCGAGGAGTTCGGATGATTTGGTGGGATTAGCTCAGTTGGCAGAGCACCGGATTGTGGTTCCGGGTGTCGTGGGTTCGAGCCCCATATCCCACCCCACAAAGAAAGAGGCCGGCTGTGCCGGCCTCTTTGCACAGAAATTTTGGGATGTAGTGTAATGGTAACACACCGGACTTTGACTCCGATATAGTGGGTTCGAGTCCCGCCATCCCAGCCAGCGTCAGAGGAGAGCGGCTTTCTTCCGCTTCTTTCTTCTCCAAATCAAAACCGCTTCCGAGGGTTTTGATTTGGGGAGGGACGCGAAAGGCACAGCAAGCAAAACCGCCTGCCCCAGTAGCTCAGTAGGCAGAGCACCTGCCTTTTAAGCAGGGTGTCCGGGGTTCGAATCCCCGCTGGAGCACCAAAGATGAAACAGTAGATTGATACAATCGGTCAATCTGCTGTTTCGCTTTTTCATGCCCGGAAAGGCTTGATACTTCGAACTTTTTGAAACGCGGGT
>CAJOFI010000060.1 GCA_905233595.1 uncultured Oscillospiraceae bacterium
CTTCCACGCCGTTTTGCGCGAGAAAGGCCAGCGCCTGCGTTTTCACGAGCGCGAAGGCCTCCTCCGCCGTGCAGGGGAGCACCCAGCGCAGAACGGACTGCGAAAGCCGCTCTCCGTCCAGCGTGCAGAGCGTGAGCCCCAGGCGGTCGGGCCACATCGTAATGCTCAGCGTGCGCCGGGTGCAGGCAAAGCGGTAGCAGGTCGGCTTCTTGCCGCCGCGCTCGCCGCTCTTCCCGCGCCCGGACGGGGCGAGGATGCCCTTCTCGCAGAAAAACTGGATCGCCTTGAGCACGGTGAGCTTGCCGATCCCCGTCCTCTCCGCGATCTCGGCGACCGTGTGCTCGCGCTGATCGCCAAACTGCCGCAGCACCGCCCGCCGGTTGTGCGCCTTCAGATCCGCCGGGATCGAAGCTTCACGCGCCGTATGCTCCATAACGCCCTCCCTCCTCCCGGAAGCACCGGGAGCTTTTCGTTTCCGATGGGGAAAGTATAACAGCCCGCAGGGCGTTTGTAAAGATAGAATATTTTATAAACAAACCGATTTGCGCAACACGATGACACGCTTTGTACATCTTGCCGATATAGCTCCCGCACTTTTTGGCGCTTTTTACAAAAATTCGTTTCCGCCCGCGTTTTTCCTTGACAGGCGTCTTCACACTTGCTATAAGTTATACTGAACAAAAGCATATGAATAGGAGATACGTTATATCACAAACTATTCTAACCAGCGCAGGCGCTCGCCGCGCGCGGAAGCGCAGAGCCCGCTTGCGCCGTATTTTCAGGAGGTAAAAAAATGCAGAACATCCCCGAAGTCAAGCTCGGCATCGTCGCCGTCTCCCGTGACTGCTTCCCCATCGGGCTCTCCATCGCCCGGCGCGAGGCCATCGTCAAGACCTGCGGCGGCAACATCTACGAGTGTCCCGTCACGGTGGAAAACGAGAAGGACATGCTCAAGGCCGTCGCCGACGTGAAGGCCGCCGGCTGCAACGCCCTTGTCGTCTTCCTCGGCAACTTCGGCCCTGAGACGCCGGAGACGCTGATCGCGAAGAATTTTGACGGCCCCTGCATGTTCGTGGCCGCCGCCGAGGGGGACGGCGACCTCATCAACGGCCGCGGCGACGCCTACTGCGGCATGCTCAACTGCTCCTACAACCTCGGCATGCGCCACCTCAAGGGCTACATCCCCGAGTACCCCGTCGGCACCGCTGCGGACATCGGCAAAATGATCAAGGACTTCTACCCCATTGCCCGCGCAATCATCGGCGTGCAGAACCTCAAGATCATCACCTTCGGCCCCCGTCCGCAGGACTTCTTCGCCTGCAACGCCCCCATCAAGGGGCTCTACGAGCTGGGCGTGGAGATCGAGGAGAATTCGGAGCTCGACCTGCTGGTTTCCTACAAAGCCCACAAGGGCGACAAGCGCATCCCCGCTGTCTGCGCGGACATGGCCAAAGAGATGGGCGAGGGCAAGTATTTCCCCGACCTGCTCGAGCGCATGGCGCAGTTTGAGCTGACCCTGCTCGACTGGGCGGAGGAGCACAGGGGCGCGCGCAAGTACATCGCCTTTGCCGACAAGTGCTGGCCCGCCTTCCCGGAGCAGTTCGGCTTCGAGCCCTGCTTCGTCAACTCCCGTCTCGCCGCGCGCGGCATCCCCGTGAGCTGCGAGGTGGACATCTACGGCGCGCTCTCGGAGTACATCGGCGCCTGCGTCTCCGGCGACGCGGTGACCATTCTCGACATCAACAACTCCGTCCCCGCGCAGATGTGGGAGAACCAGATCAGGGGCAAGTACGATTACAGCCTCACCGACACCTTCATGGGCTTCCACTGCGGCAACACCCCGAGCTGCAAGATGTGCTCCGATCGCGCGGTCAAGTACCAGCTCATCCAGCACCGTCTCCTCGAGCCGGAAGGCTCTGAGCCCGACTTCACGCGCGGCACCCTCGAGGGCGACATCGCCCCCGGTGAGATCACCTTCTACCGCCTCCAGTGCGATTCCGAGGGCAAGCTGCGCTCCTACATCGCCGAGGGCGAGGTGCTGCCCGTCGCGACGACGAGCTTCGGCGGCATCGGCGTCTTTGCCATCCACGAGATGGGGCGCTTCTACCGCCATGTGCTGATCCAGAAGCGCTTTCCGCACCACGGCGCGGTGGCCTTCGGGCACCATGGCAAGGCGCTCTTCGAGGTCTTCAAGTTCCTCGGCGTGGAGGACATCGGCTATAACCAGCCCAAGAGCCTCCCGTACCCGACCGAGAACCCCTGGGCTTGAGTGGGGGGCGAAGGCATGAACGCGGAAAAAGTTTTCTTCGGCGCCCTCTCGGACGGGACGGAGGTTCACGCCCTGCGCCTCACGAACGCCTCCGGCGCCTCCGTCACGGTGCTCGACTACGGCGCGACGGTGCAGTCGCTCCTCGTGCCGGACAGGGACGGGAAGCTCGTTGACGTGGTGCTGGGCTACGACAGCGCGGCGGATTACGAGCGCAATGACGTGTTCCTCGGCGCGACCATCGGGCGCGTCGGCAACCGCATCGCGAACGCCGCCTTCTCCTTAAACGGCGTGACGTACAAGCTTGCCAGAAACGACGGCGCGAACCATCTGCACGGCGGTCTGCGCGGCTTCGATAAGGTGCTGTGGGATATGCAGGCGGAGGGGAGCAGCATCATCTGCACCCGCCTCTCCCCCGACGGGGAGGAGGGCTACCCCGGCAATCTGCGCGTCTCCGTCCGCTTCACGCTGACAGAGGACAACGCCCTGCGCATCGCCTACGACGCCGTGAGCGACCGGGACACGCTTGTGAACCTCACGAATCACAGCTACTTTAACTTAAACGGCGGCGGCACGGTGCTCGATCACCGGCTCCGGGTCTTCGCCGAGCGCTTCTGCGAGGGGGACGCGGGCTGCCTGCCCACCGGGCGGCTGCTCCCCGTCGAGGGCACGCCCTTTGACTTCCGCGCGGAAAAGCGCATCGGGGACGATATCGGGGCGGAGCACGAGCAGCTTCTGCGCGCCGGGGGCTATGACCACAACTACTGCCTTGCCGGAGCGCGCGCGGCGCTTCTGAAAAGCGAGGAGACCGGCATCTCGATGAGCGTGGACACCGATCTGCCCGGGATGCAGCTGTATTCCGGCAACTTCCTCAAAACGCACCCCGGCAAGGGCGGCCGCGAGATCAAGAAGCGCGGCGCGCTCTGCCTCGAGACGCAGCTCTACCCCAACGCGCTCAACTGCTGGGGCTTCCCCTCGCCCGTCCTGCGGGCAGGACAAAGCCTGCACAGCGAAACGGTGTACAGCTTCACGACCTTCTGACACGCCATGCAAAGCTTTTCGCCTCGTTTTCTCCCCTGAAAACGAAAAGCTAAGGAACTGTTCCGAAATAACTTGTGCAATCTGACTTGCCTTTTTCACCTGTAGCTTCGTTGTCAAATCTTGAAATACACAAAGTATTCCTGCGATTATCTTTGCACAATTTATTTCTGCACAGTTCCTAAAAACTGAAAACTGAAAAAATGGGATGTGAAAACTTTGTTTTCACATCCCATTTTTTCTTACATAATGATCGCTTTCTTCGGGCAGGCGGCGGCGCAGGTGCCGCAGGCGACGCAGGCGTCCTCGTCGAGCGCCCAGGTCTTCGCCGCGCGATCCACCGTCAGCGCCCCGGCGGGGCACTTGCGCGCGCAGATCGTGCAGTAGATGCACGTTGCCGGGTTCTGTACCGGCTTGCCGTCGTCGCGGGGCTTGGGCGGCTCGGCAGCGGCGGGGGCGGCTTTGGGGGCCGCGGCCGCGGGAGCGGGCGCCGCAGCGGGCTTGGGGGGAGCGGCCTTCTTCACCGGCGGCTTCTTGATGAAGGTGCCGGAGACGATCAGATCCTCCTCCTTCGTCGCGATCATGTGGTAATCCTGCGTCAGCTCGATCGCGCCGTGGTTGCAGAAATCCATGCAGTGCGCGCAGAAGGTGCAGCAGCCGAGGTTGAAGCTGCGGGTGATCTTGTCGCCCTCCTCGGTCTTCTCCACGGTATGGGTGATCGCGCCGCCGCAGCAGACGCGCTCGCACATCATGCAGTTGATGCACTTGGAGGGGTCAAAGGCGATGCGCCCGCGATAGCGCGGCGCGGCGACGCTCTCCACCGCCGGGTACATGGCGCAGCTCGGCTTGGAGAAGAGCTGGGCGATAGCCTCCTTCACAAAGGGAAAATCCATTACTTCTTCGCCCTCCTTTTCTCCTGCAGGAGCTTCGTCGCGAGCGCGAGCCCGTCGATGACGGCCTCGGGCTTCGGGGTGCAGCCGGCCACGTCCACGTCCACATGCACGTACTTCGACAGCGGGCCGCAGATCGAATAGCTTCCGCGAAAGACGTTGCCCGACTGCGGGCAGGAGCCCATCGTCACGATGCACCTCGGCTCCGGCACCTGCTCGATGGAGCGCAGCACGCGCGGCAGGGACTGGGCGGTGATGGGGCCGGTGACGACCACGATGTCGGCGTGGCGGGGGCTGCCCGCGAGCTTGAAGCCCAGGCGCTCCGCGTCATAGCGCGGGGTGAGCACGCTCACAAGCTCGATATCGCAGCCGTTGCAGGAGCCGGCGTTGATGTGGAAGAGCCACGGGGATTTGCCGGTGCTCTCCTCGATCAGTTTTTGAAACATCAGGGCACCTCCTTACAGACCGTACCAGGCCAGCACCAGGCTCACAAGCGCCAGGGCGGAGACCACGGTCCAGTAGAACTTGAAGATCTGCTCGATCTTGAGGCGGGCGGTGACCGCGTGCACGAAGGAGATGGACACCGCCGTTACGGCCACGCACAGCGCGAAGAGCAGCAGCACGCCGAGCAGCGTGATCGCCGCCCCGGCAAGCCCGCCGCTGAGCCCCAGCGCCGCGACCAGCGCCTCGATCCGGCCGCCGAGCCCGCCGAAGAAGAGCATCACGAAAAGGCTCGTCATCGTCAGCAGCTTGACGGCGTGGTTGAGCTTGAAGACGCCGAGGGGCGCGCCGCTGTACTCGGCCAGCATGCCCTCGCAGATCTCCGTCTCGGCCTCGGCCGCGTCAAAGGGGTGGCTGCCCGTCTCGCCGGGGATGACCATGAGGAAGGCCACCGCCGCCGGGAGCATGCTCAGGCGCAGCACGAGACTGCCGTTTGCCATCTGGTAGCGCACGATCTCGGTCAGCGAGAAGCAGATGCCGCTGCCCGTGGCGGCGCCGACCTTCTTGCCGACCGCGAGCAGCACCAGCACCAGCGGCAGCTCGCAGGAGAGCACGGTCACCATCTCGCGGCTGAGACCCACGCCCGCGTAGGGCGAGCCGGTGGACGCGCCGCCCACCATGATGGAGAGCGCCGGGATGAGCAGCAGATAGAGGATCACGATCACGTCCGCGACGTTGGAGAAGGCGGTGAAGCCGAAGACCGGGATGAAAAGCTGCAGCACCACGAGCGCCGCGAGCCCCACCAGCGGGGCGAGCAGGAAGACCGTGCGGTTCGCCGCGTCCGGGACGATGGTCTCCTTGCCGCAGAGCTTGAAGAAGTCGTAGAAGGGCTGCAAAATCGGAGGGCCGACGCGCTTTTGCATCCGCGCCACGAGCTTGCGGTCAATGCCGCAGAGCAGCATGCCCGTCAGAAAGCAGAAGAGAAAGCCCGGGAAAATGAGGACGTAGGAGAGATATTTCAAAGCGTCTAAAATCATGTTCCCACCTCCTTACAGAACAATCAGGGCGTAGACGATGGCAAGCGCCAGCGCCACCACCGCCCAGAGGGCGTAATCGTTGACGACGCCGCTGTGCAATTCGTGCATGAAGCCGAAGTAGTGACGCCAGTTGTGCTTGAAGCCCCAGAACAGATCGTCGCCGCCCACCTGGGAGAAGACGGTCTCCTCGCCGCCGTAGAACAGCTCGTACTTGCCGCCGCGGCTCTCGGGGGACTTCACGCTCACGCGGTCATATTTGCCGGCGATGGCGACGACGGTTACCGCGAGCAGGGCGATCATCAGCAGGCACAGCCAGGATACCGGGCTCCACACGCCGACGGTGGCAAAGCCCACGCGCTCAGCCGGGATCGCGGCATAGCCCTCGCCCATCATGGCGTTGACGTAAGCGCCGACGGAGAACACCGCGCGGGCGGCGGGCTCGGTCAGATAGCGGGTGACGAGGTTCGGGAAGAGGCCCGTCACCACGCAGAGGGTCGCGAAGATGCCCATCGCGAAGCGCATCCCGAAGGGAACTTCCTTCACGTCCTCGTACTCCTTCGGCAGCTGGCCGAAGAAGACGGACTGCGTGACCTTCACGAAGGAGGCGAGCGTCAGCGTCGAGGTGACGAGCGCGCAGACCGTGACGAGCAAAAAGCCGATGTTGCCGGTCTCCACGGCCTTCTGGTAGGTGGCCTGGTAGATCATCCACTTGGAGGCAAAGCCGTTGAAGGGCGGGATGCCGCTGATGGAGAAGGCGCCGATCAGGAAAAGCACGGTCGTGTGCGGCATCTTCTTCGACAGGCCGCCGAGCTTTCCGAGATCGGTGGTGCCCGTCTCATGCAGCACAGCGCCCGCCGCGAGGAACAAAAGCCCCTTGAAGAGCGTGTGGTTCATCGCGTGGTAGAGCCCGGCGGAGACGCCGAAGGCGGTGCAGAGCCCGACGGAGGCGAGAACGTAGCCGATCTGGGAGATGGAGTGGAAAGCGAGCAGACGCTTGAAGTCATGCTGCGCCAGCGCCATCGTGACGCACACGAACATCGAAACGCTCCCGAGGAAGACGAGCCAGAACTGCATCGAGCCGAGCGCCATCGTGCGGAAGAGGAAGTAGCACAGACGGATGAGGCCGTAGATGCCGCTCTTGGTCAGCACGCCGGAGATGAGCACCGAGATGGAGGCCGGCGCCGCGCCGTGGGCGTCCGCCGCCAGCGGATGGAAGGGCACGAGGAAGGCCTTGGTGCAAAAGCCGATGAACAGCAGCGCGAAAGCGACCTTGGTCGCGGCGCTGAGATCGCCGGGGATCAGCGCGGCGAGCTGCGCGAGGTTTAAGGTGTGGTGCTGGGCGTAGAGCATGATCGTCCCCGCGAGGATGCAGGTCGAGCCGATGCAGCCGACGACCAGGTACTTGAACGCCGCCTCCAGCGCGCCGTTTGCGGTGTTGCGGAAGGCCGTGAGCGCGACGGCGGCGAAGGTCAGGATCTCCACCATGATGAACATGTTGAAGAGGTCGCCCGAGAGCACGAGACCCATCACGCCGCCCGCGAGCATCAGAAACAGCGTGTAATACTGGGGCACGTTGTCGTCGTGGCTCATGTACTGGATGGAGTAGATGCAGGCGACGAAGACGACGCAGCTCACGAGAAGCCCGAAGAACAGGCTCAGCGCGTCCACCTCCAGCGCGATGCCGATGGCATAGCCGCCGGAGATGCCGCGATTGCCCATCCAGTAGGCGATGATCTCGCCCTTGCCCATCACGCGGGGCACCAGGGAGATCAGCAGGCCCGAAGACCACGATCAGAAAGGCGCCGAGGAAGAGCACCATGATCGAATAGATCGGGAAATGCTGAAGACTAAGCCAATTCATCCTCTCAGCCTCCTTATCTCACGGGTGTCGATGGTGCCGTAGCTCTCCTCAAGCTTGATGACGAGGGCAAGGCTCATCGCGGTCACGCAGGCGCCGATGACGATGCTGGTGAGGGTGAGCGCCTGGGGGATGGGATCGACGAAGAAGCTTGCGGGGTTCAGCTCACCCGGGGTGAAGATCGGGGCGGTGCCGCCGGGGTTGAAGCCGATCGTGATGATGAGCAGGTTTACGCCGTAGTCCATGATGGACAGCCCGATCACGGTCTTGATGAGGTTGTACTTCACCACGATGCAGTACAGCCCCAGCGCGATCAGGAAGAAGGCGGCGATGTAGTTTACTGTAATCATGTGCTGCCCTCCTCAATCCGTGGTGTCGATGTCCCTGCCGGCGAGCAGGCTGATCATCAGAAGCGAGATCGAGCCGATGCCGGTAATGACCTTCACGCCGACGGCGAGATTCATCCAGAAAATGGTGCCGCTGCTGTACAGCTCGCCCACCGCGCCGTGGGTGTAGAGCACGTTCTGACAGAACTGCGCGCCCGCCGCGACGCCCATCAGCGCCAGCGCCACGTACACGATGGAGGCCGCGCCCTCGCTCTTGTGCAGGGTGTGGTAGCTCAGCGCGTCCACCGTCGCCTCAAAGCCGTGGCCGAGGTAGAGCAGGATGACGACGCCCGCCATCAGCACGCCGCCCTGGAAGCCGCCGCCGGGGGAGAGGTGGCCGTGCAGGATGATGTAGAGCACGTAGACGAGCGCAAAGGGGAGGATCGCGTCACAGCCGCAGCGTTGGATGACGCGCTTGATGACCGGCTTGTTATTCATCGCTTTTCTCCTCCTTCTTTTCCTTTTTGGTGTAGAGTATGACCACCGCGCCCGCGACGGCGGTGATGAGGATAAAGGCCTCGCCCATCGTGTCGTAGCCACGGAAGTCAAAGACAATGGAGGTCACGTCGTTCTGGGCGTGGGTCTTCTCCAGGTTCTGCTGCACGATGGCAGCGGCCGCGCCGTCGGCCTGACTGTCGTCGTAAGCCGCGGGGTCCTGCTGCAGCGCATAGACGGAGACCGCGGCCTTCTGCCCCTCGTAGGTGCGGGGCATGTCCGCCATGTCGAGGCAGGCGTAGATGCCCGCGAAGAGGAACACGGCGAGGCAGAGATAAGTAAGGAATTTTTTCATTTATCGTCCCCTCCTCTGAGCTTTTTCAGGGCGACGATGAAGATCAGCGGGCTGAGCGCCGCGCCGACGGCGGCCTCGGAGATCGCAACGTCCGGCGCGTGCAGCAGCAGGAACTCCGCCGCGGCGAAGATGCCCACCACGCCGAGCGCGATGACGGAGCTTAAAAGCTTCTCAAAGTGCACCGCGAGGATCGCGCTGGTCACAAGCCCCGCGATCACGAGGAAATTGAGCGCCACGATCAAATTACTCATCGAAATCCCTCCTGAACTCGTCAACCTCCATGGGCTTGTCGGGGCGGATACCGTGTCTGTACGCGCCCTTTGCGATGCCGTGGGCGCCGACGGGGTTGGTCACGAAGACCAGCAGCGCGATCACGCAGACCTTGATCGCCGCCTGGGCGCTGCCCATGACGAAGATCGCGTACAGCAGCGCGCCCAGCATCACGCCCAGCATGCCGAGGGTGGTGATGCAGGTGCTGGCCTGCATGCGGCTGAAGGTATCGGGCATTTTGATGACGCCGATGGTGCCCGCCGTGGCGAAGATCGCCCCGATGAAGATCAGCAGGTCACTGAGAATCCGAATCAGCATCGTAATGCCACCTCCCTCTGTCAAGATAACGGCCGACCAGCATCGTGTCGATGATGCCGAGCATGGCGCTGATGATCGCGATATCGAGGTACACCCCGCGCCCGGAGTAGAGCGAGAAGAGCACCAGCGCGCAGGTGATGAGGATATCCGCCGAGTCCCCGGCGACCTGGCGGTCAGCCGAGGTGGGGCCCTTCGCGAGGCGGTAGAGGTTCATGAGCGCGAGCACCGCGAAGAAGATCGAAAAAATCAGAAAGTCGCTCATTCCCACACCCCCTTGAGTCCGTTTTCGAGCTTGCCCTTGATGATGTCCCCGGCTTCCTTGCCGGTGGCGGTCACGTCGATCCAGTGAATATAATAGTAGGTCTGCCCCTCCTGCTCGGCGATGTCCAGGGTGATGGTGCCGGGGGTGAGGGTGATGGAGTTGGCCAGAGCCGCCTGGCCGTAGTCGGATTTGAGATCCACGGGCACCTTGACGATGCCGGGGTTGATGTCGGTGCAGCCGGTGAAGCAGCGGCGCGCCATGTCCACGTTGGCCTTCCACAGCTCCACGGGGAAGGTGAAGCACCAGTAGCCCAGCAGCTTCAGGAGACGGACGGGGTTAAAGAACCAGCCGGCCTTCTCGTGGATGAAGAAACGCGCGGAGAAGAGCGCCACCGCAAGGCTCACCACGGCGCCCGCGATCAGCTCCTCCGGCTTGAAGCTGAAATCCAGCAGCAGCCAGAACAGAAAGCAGACCGCGAAGGTGGCAAGCACCGCGGGAAAGGTTGTTTTGCGCAAGAGGCAACAGCTCCTTTTCGTTGAAATTGGTGGTCAGTGGCCGGTAATCAGTGGTCAGTGAAGCTGTCCCCTTCGGGGACGAAGGATAATAAGTCGCAAAGCGACACCATAACTTTTCACTTTTCTCTATTCACTTTTCACTCGACCTTGAGGTTTTCCACAAAGAACTCCCGGCCGGCAATCATGCGGATGTGCTCGCCGCCGCAGCGCGGGCAGGCGGCGGCATGCCGGGGGAGGGGGCCTTCATAGCCGCAGTCGGGGCAGGAGAAGGCGGCGGGCACCGGCTCGAGCACGAGCCTTGCGCCCTCTGCCCTTGTACCTTTTGAGGCGATGGGGAAAAATTCGAGCAGGCATTCCGGAACCACGCCGGAGAATTCGCCCACCCGGAGCGAGATCTCCAGCACCCGGGTGAAGCCGTTTTTCTTCCCCTCCTGCTCCACGATGGCGATGATGCCCTCGGTCAGTGCAAGCTCGTGCATCAGCGGTCGAGACAGCTGAAGCAGGGGTCGATGCTCGCGATGATGAGCCCCGCGTCCGCGACGCTGTTGTTGCGGAGCATGAAGGGCACCGTGGGGGTGTTCTTGAAGCTCGGCACATGCACGGAGACGCGGTGGTTCGTGAGCGAGCCGTTGCCGACGACCATGTGGCTCAATTGACCGCGCGGCGCCTCGTGGCGGCAGACGGCCTGCCCCTCCTTGATCTTGGGGAGCTTGGTGCCGAGGTTGATGGGGCCTTCGGGCAGATTCTCCAGCGCCTGCTGGATGATCTTGATGCTCTCGTAGCACTCGAGGGCGCGCACGACCACGCGGGCGAACACGTCGCAGCTGTCCACCACGGGCACCTTGAACTCAAACTCGTCGTAGCAGCTGTACGGCGCGTCGCGTCTGACGTCGATATCCACGCCCGAGGCGCGGGCATGGGGGCCGACCGCGCCGAGACGGATGGCGTCCGCCGTCGGCAGCACGCCGACGCCCTTGGTGCGCATGGCGATGGTCTTGTCGGTCAGGGCGATCTCGGTGATGCGGTCGAGCGGCGCCTTGAGCTTCTGGCAGGCGTCGAGGATCTCGCGCCGCAGCTCGTCGTCGATGTCGCGCCGCGCGCCGCCGATGGTGACCATCGCGTAGTTGACGCGGTTGCCGGTCATCTTCTCGAGAATGTCCATCACCAGCTCGCGCTCGTCCCAGATGTGCATGAACATGCTGTCATGCCCGATGATGTGGCAGGCGATGCCCAGCCACAGGAAATGGGAGTGCAGGCGCTCCAGCTCCGCCGTGATGACGCGGATATACTGCCCGCGCCTGGGCACCTCGGTGCCGTTGATGGCCTCCACGCACATGGCGTAGGTGAAGGCGTGGGAGTGCGAGCAGATGCCGCACACGCGCTCGACCAGCACCAGGGTCTGGATGGCGTTGCGCTCGGTGGCGAGCTTTTCGATGCCGCGATGGTTGTAGCCGACGAAGCACTCCGCGTCCTTGATGATCTCACCCTCGGTGTAGAGCCTGGCGTGGATCGGCTCCTCCAGGGCGGGATGGTAGGGCCCGATGGGTACGATATAGCTCATTGCGCGGCCTCCTTTTTGTTTTTCTCCACCAGCTCGCTCAGCGGCGTCACCATGATCTGGCCGCGCCCCTGCGTCTCAAGCAGATCCTCCGGCAGGAAGAGGCGCTGGCTCATGTCCAGCCCCTCGAACGTGAGGCCGAAGAGCTCGTTGAGCTCGCGCTCCGCCCAGGTGGCGGCGGTGTCGTAGATCTCGCCGATGGACGGCAGCACCGTCTCGCCCACCACATGGTAGGACTCGATGGCGGGGTCCACCGCGTAATCCCAGGACACGTCCGGCTGCCCCTCCTTGTTCAGGAAGGCGTGGATCATCACGAGATACACGTTCTGCCTGCGCATACGCTCGGCGATGGGGACGATCTCGTCTTTGCTGATGTCGATGCGTTTGTACTCTTGCAAATTACATCACCTCTCTAAAGTGCTTGCTTGGGGAAGGTCTGGGTCTATATCAAAATATTTGCGAACCATTTGTAACAGTGAATAGTGAATAGTGAAAAGTTATGGCGTCCCCTTTAACGATTCACTGTTCACTAACATATTCTCGGCAATTGCGCTCCCGCCAATTTCTGCAAAACTCTTCTCCCGCCGAGGGCGGTTTTGATGAGCAGCTTTCCGGGGGCGGCGGCGCTCACGACGCCGATCTGCGCGGCGTCTTCCCCCTCGGGCAGACTTCGCATGCTATCGAGCGCCCTCTCCGCGTCCTCGGGCGCGACGACGGCGAGGAGCTTGCCCTCGTTTGCGCAGTAGAGCGGCTCGAGCCCCAGCATGCCGCAGGCGGCCTTCACCGCCGGGCGCACCGGGATCGCGTCCTCGCGCAGCTCGATGCCAAGGGCGCTGCGCTCCACGAACTCGTTGAGCGTCGTCGCGACGCCGCCGCGCGTCGGGTCGCGCAGGACGCGCACCCGCGCCCCGCTCTCAAGCAGGGCGGCGCAGAGG
>CAJOFI010000061.1 GCA_905233595.1 uncultured Oscillospiraceae bacterium
GCCGAGAACGCCGTCTGCCCGGTCTGCGGCGTCGTCCACACCAGGGCGGACATCCCCCACTTTGCCGCCGCGCGGGAGAACGTCCCGAGCGACGAGGCGGTCAACACGGCGCTCAAAACGCGAAACGCCCTGGAAAAGGCCGCGCAGGAGCTCAAAACCGCCCTCGCGACAAAGCGGAATGAACGCCAGCTCAAGCAGGGCGCGGCTATCAACACGGCGCAGGCTCTCCTGGAGCTTGCGGACTGGGCGGCGGTAGAGGACGGCTCGGCCGTCGCGCGGGAGATCGCGCTTGCCAGGCAGGCGGTGACGGAGGCACAGCAGGTTTTTGACAAGGCTCAAAATGACGCAAAGGCGAAGCGGGAAGCGGAGGCCGCGCTGAACGATCTGACGCCCGCGCTGCAAGAGGCGCAAAACCGGGCGCAGGAGAGCCAAGCCGAGAAGAGCACGGCGGAAACGATGCTGCAAAGCGCGAAGACCGCGGTCTCCGCCTGGGTGAAGAAGCTTGAGGGCTTCCCCGCCCGGGCTCGACCGGGCGGCCGAAGCGCTTGCGCAGCAGAAGCGGGACGCCGAGAAGCGCCTCAACGACGCCGCCCTCGCCATCGGTGACAACGAAGGGCAGCGCAGAGAAGCGCAGGCCAACCGCGCGCAGCGTCAGCGGGTCTGCCTCGACGCCGGGGAGGCGTACCGAAACGCGCTGGAGCGCCGCTTTCCGACGGAGGAGGCGTATCGCGAGGCGCTGCGCCCCGAGGGGGAGGCGCTCGACGCCCTGCAGCTTGAGGTCTGGCTCAACACAAGTCGGCGCGCGCTCAAGCGCTACGACGAGGAGCGCTCCGCCCTGAAGGGCAGCGTTGAGCAGCTTGAAGCGAGCGCCGCCGGGCTCTGCCGCGTCGATCTTGCGGAGTTGGAAGGACGCCTCGCGGCGCTTCGCAAGGAGCTGAAAGCCCAGCGGGACGAAGCGGGCAAGGCAAGCCGCGACCTCGAGACGAACGGGAAAGTCCTCAAAGCGCTGCGCGGCATCCGAAGGGAGAAGACCCGCTGCGAAAAAGCGCAGAGGTCGCTCAAGCCGCTCTCGGAAGCCGCCAACGGCAAAACGCTTTTCAGCCGCTACGTTCTCGAGGACTTCTTCCAGGAGATCCTGGAGCAGGCAAACCTGCATCTGGACACCATGACGGGCGGAGAATACCAGTTCGTCAGAGCCGACAACGGCGACGGGCGGAAGCTCCAGGGGCTTGGTCTGCGCGTGCTCAACACCATCACGAACCTCGAGCGCGACACCGCCTCGCTCTCCGGCGGGCAGTCCTTCGAGGCTTCCCTGGCGCTGGCGCTCGGTCTGTCCGATATTGTGCAGCAGCAGAGCGGCAGCCGGATCCGCATCGACAGCATGTTCATCAACGAGGGCTTCGGCTCGCTCGACAGCGGCCGCCTCGACTGCGCGCTCGAGGTGCTCAAGCACCTGTCCGCCGGGAACCGGCAGGTCGGCATCATCTCCCACGTCGCCGCGCTCGAAGACCTCCCGAAAAAAATCCGCGTGATCCCCGGCGCACACGGCAGCCGCGTCCGCGTGGAGAGCGACGAGGCGTGAGCGCAGCATACGCGCCCGCATAAACGCACAGGAGCCGCAGCATTCCTATCGTTTTGCTGCGGCTCCATTTTCCATGCCTCCTCATGACAGTTGCGCCAATCCGTCCGTGTCCTGTGGCGGCGGGGAGTGCGTCCCGAGTTACGATGTAACTCTCCCCAGTTACGATGGACGACTTGCAATGCGGGCGTTTCCTGCTACAATGTAATATAGGAGTTATATGGAGAGGAGCGGATCGGAGATGCAGAACATCGTCATTCTGGAGGATCAGACCGAGCAGGCTGAGCGGATGCGGCGGATGCTGGAGCAATATGCCGCCTCGCACCCGGATTTCACCTATTCTCTGAAGCTGTATGAGCGCGCGATCCCCCTGCTGACGGAATACACGTGCGACGCCGACGTGCTGTTTCTGGATATTCAGGTGCCGGATCTCTCCGGTATGGAGGCCGCAAGGCGCATCCGCGCCATGGACGAAAAGGTCATCATCATCTTCATCACCATGCTGACGCAGTACGCCATCGAGGGCTACTCGGTCGGAGCCTTCGACTACGTGCTCAAGCCCGTTCGCTACGAGGAGTTCTCCGCGAAGATGGACAGGGTCTGCCGCATGCTGGCGCACCAGAGCTCCGCCGTCACGCTTGAGGTGCGCACGAAGGAGGCAAAGCGCCGCCTCAACGCCGACGACGTGAGCTACATCGAGGTCTCCAACCACGACATCCTCATCCACGCGGGCGACGAGGTGATATACCAGTGGGGCAACCTCAAGAGCTACGAGGACAAGCTCGCCGCCTCCCATTTCGTGCGCTGCAACGCCTGTTACCTGGTCAATCTCAAGTACGTGCGCGGCATCAGCGGGGACAGCGTGACCGTAGGGAAGGACAAGCTTGCGATCAGCAAGGCCAAACGCAAGGAGTTTCTGATGGCCGTTGCGCAGTATAAGGGAGGGAGCCGCTGATGGAGTACATGGCGGAGTGGTATAGGCTCACGCGCAGCTCCACGCTGCTGCTGCAATCCGTGATCGGTCTTATGCTGGTGTCCTACACGCTCAACCCGCGCGCGCACTTTCCATTGCGCCTCGGGCTTGGAACGGCGCTCGGCTTCCTGCTTCTGCTGCCCGTCGGGAAGTACCTCTATGTGCCCGGCACCTCCGCGCTCGCGATCCTCAGCCATGCCGCCGTGCCCGTGCTCGTGTTTCTGCTGCTGGTCGCCATCACCTGGCTGAGCTATGACGAGACGCTCTGGACGGTGCTCTTCACCGCGTCCACGGGCTATATCGCCCAGGACATCGGCGGCAGCGTCAAGACGCTCTTGCGGCAGTTCCCGCTCATCGACCTCATTTCCCGTCAGCAGTGGGGCATCCTTGCCGTGGACGTGCTATGCTACGGCGCGGTGTACGTGCTGCTGTTTTTCGCGCTGCGCCCTTTTCTCAAGAACCGGGAGGATCATTTCGACAACCGCGGGAAAGCGCTCTTTTCCGTGTGGGTGCTGCTGCTGTGCATCGGCATGGCGCGCCTTACGCAGGATAACCCCGCGCGCAACCAGCTCTCCGTGATCGCCGAGGCGCTCTTCCAGGTCATTTTGGACGTGATGGTCATTGCGGTGCAGTTCGGCGTCATGGAGCAGGCGCGGCTCACCAGCCACGTTGAGACGATGCGCGAGCTCGTCCATCAGCAGCGGGTGCAGTACGAGGCCAGCAAGGAGAGCGCGCAGCTTATCAACGAGAAATATCACGACCTCAAGCATCTGCTCAAATCCTTCCGCGGCACCGTGCCGCAGGAGCAGCTCGACCGGCTCAAGCAGTCCATCGCCGCCTACGAGCGCCCCGCCAACTCCGGCAACGAGGTGCTGGACGTGCTGCTGGCCGAGAAGATCGGCATCTGCCAGCAGCGGAACATCGTTTTGACCTGCTCGCTCGGCAAGACGGATTTCTCCTTCGTCGAGGAGCTGGATCTCTACTCGCTGTTTCAAAACGCGCTCTCGAACGCCATCAACGCCGTCTCCGCCCTGCCCGAGGGAGCAGAGCGCTTTATCACCCTCTCCGCCGCGCGCGACGGCAATATGCTCTCCATCCACATGGAAAACCCCTGCCGGGAGGATATCGACTTCGTAAACGGCCTGCCCCAGACGCAGGGCGACCCCAACTGGCACGGCTTCGGCATGAAGAGCATGAACCGCATCGCGGAGAAATATAACGGAATGCTCACCGTCGAGCAGCGCGGGAAGCTCTTCTTCCTGGACATCCTGCTGCTCGCACCTTAACCGATTACGATGTAAAAAAACGCAGTTACGATGTTCGCCTTGAGTCCGTCCGGGCGCTTTGGTATTCTGGACGCACCAAAACGACCCGGAAAGGGTCAAAATAGAATAAGGAGGAACCCCCATGAAAAAACTCATCGCGCTTGTGGCCGTTCTGGTCATGATCCTCTCCATGAGCACCTTCGCCTCCGCAGAGCCCATCAAGAGCAGCTACAACCTCAGCGACAACTACTTCATTGACGCCGTGGGCTGGTACTGGTCTTCCGACGTGTCCCTGGTTCTGCGCGACGACAGCAACTACGAGCTCTGCTACCGTGAGTATGCCTTCGGCACGACCGACCCCGGTCTCAAGGCCAACAGCCTGGTCGTCTACTCCGGCACCTACACCTGCGTGGAGTCCGAGGACGGCGAGGCCTGCCACTTTGACATCACCCTCGACACCTGCGACGGCATCTACTTCGAGCAGCACGGCAAGGGCTACGGCCGCAATCCCCTCGGCTATGCCATGGTTCTCGACACCTACAACTGGACCGATGAGATGACCGACATCGCCTATCCCGACGGCTCTGACGACGGCGCTGCCGACTTCCTGGCCAACCACGACGTTTCCGGCATCACCATCACCGTGGAGGATCTGCGTGAGGATCTCGACGACGTGACGCTCGAAAACCGCATCGTTGCCCTGCCCGAGGGCGTGGTCTTCGCCATCACCGAGGGCTGATAATTCATCACTCTGACCTGAACCAAGGCCGCCGTGCGCACAGTGCGGCGGCCTTTTTACAAAACAGAAAAGGAGCACACCTACATGGCTAAGACAAACGGCAAGCCCAGAGGCAAGCTGATCTGGAAGATCCTCTGCGGCGTTTTCGCGTTCCTCTTCGTCTTCCTGCTGATCGCAGGTCCCATCGCCAACAACTACGCGACCATCATCAACATGGTGCTCGGTATCGAGGGCAGCACCATGGTCGGCGACGCGGCGGAGGATCTGCCGCCCCGCTTCGTGTCCGATTTCGAGAGCAGCGAGGAGCAGGCCAAGGCAGCGGATCTGATCTGCGAGTCCGTGGTGGCAAACGGCGCCGTGCTGCTCTTGAACCGCGAGGGCGCTCTGCCGATGGCGGGCAGCGAGAAGCTGAGCCTCTTCGGCACCTCCTCCGCCCACTTCGTCTACGGCGGCACCGGCTCCGGCGGCATGGACAACAGCAAGGCCATCCTGCTCAAGGACGCGCTCGAGCAGGACGGCTTCTCGGTAAACCCCACCCTCTGGGACTTCTACACCACGGGCGCGGGCAGCAAGTACGGTCTCAAGGACGCGTCCGGCTCGCTGAACAACTACATCTTTAAGAACGAGGAATTCATGGTCAACGAGGCTCCCCAGAGCGCCTATACCGACGCCGAGTGGGATTCCGTGAAGAGCTACGGCGACGCCGCCATCGTCGTCATCGGCCGCGTCTGCGGCGAGGGCAAGGATCTTCCCGTCGTCGGCGCGGGCGACGCGGGCGGCAACATGCTCTCCATCAGCCAGGAGGAGCGCGACCTGCTCGGCAAGCTCGCCGAGCTCAAGGCCGACGGCACGCTCAAGAAGATCGTCGTCCTTCTGAACACCGCCAACGCCGTCGAGGTCGACGCCTGCCTCTGGGTCGGCAACGTCGGGCAGAGCGGCATCCGCGCCATCGGCGACCTGCTGAGCGGCAAGGTCAACCCCTCCGGCCGTCTGGTCGATACCTATTGCTATGACAACACCTCCTCCCCCGCCGTGCAGAACGCCTACGTCACCTCCTATACGAACGCCGCGCAGGCGGGTCTCGCCTTCGCCAAGACCAACAACGAATACTACGTGGTCTACCAGGAGGGCATCTACGTCGGCTACCGCTACTATGAGACCCGCTACGAGGATCAGGTGCTCGGCAACGCGAAGGTCGGCGATTACGACTACGCCAAAACCGTCGCCTTCCCCTTCGGCTACGGCCTCAATTACAGCGATCTGAGCTACGGCAAGCTCGCCATGAAGGAGCAGGGCGACCACTTCACCTTCACCGTGGACGTGACCAACCCCTCCGAGCGTGACGCGCGCGACGCGGTGCTCATCTACATGCAGAGCCCCTACACCGACTACGACCGGCAAAACGGCATTGAGAAGGCCGCCGTTGAGCTCGCCGTCGTCTACAAGCAGCAAAAGCAGGATACCAGCACCTACGCCACCAGCCGCACCGGCTTTGCCATCACCAACCAGCTCGAGCACGGCGACCTCAACAAGGTCGATGCCGACAGCTCCAACGACGTGGTGTACCTGACCCGCGCCGACTGGGCGGGCACCATGCCCAAGGCCGATCTCTCCGGCAGCACCTACAAGGCCGCCGTGCAGATCGCCGCGAACGAAGAGCTTGTCAAGTCCCTCAACACGATCATCGACTCCACCGGCGAAGGCACGATGCCCACGCTGGAGAAGGAGGGTGAGCTTACCCTCGCGCACTTCATCGGCGTGCCGCTCGACGGCTCGATCACCCTCCAGGACGGCGCGACCTACACCTGGGACGACCTGCTCGATCAGGTGAAGTTCAACGAGATGGCCAAGCTCATCGGCCAGACCTACCACGCCACCGCCGCCATGAAGTCCGTCGGCAAGCCCGCCACCAAGGACGAGAACGGCCCCCAGGGCATCACCGCGACCCTGACCGGCGGCTCCTCCTCCACCAGCTACACCTCCGAGGACGTAATGGCTCAATGGGCAACGACTGCCTGATGGCCAACCGCAAAGCCTACTCCGGCATCTACGGCCCCGGCGCGAATATCCACCGCACCCCCTACTCCGGCCGCAACTTCGAGTACTACTCCGAAGACCCCTTCGTCTCCGGCAAGACCTGCGCCGCTGAGACCGCGGGCATCCAGTCCAAGGGCGTGTACGTCTACAACAAGCACTTCGCTTTCAACGACCAGGAGACCGGACGCGACGGGATCTGCGTGTGGACGAACGAGCAGGCCGCGCGTGAGATCTACCTCCAGGCCTTCGAGTATCCCATCACCGACGCCAACGCCTACTGCGTCATGACCTCCTTCAACCGCGTCGGCACGGTCTGGGCGGGCGGGGACTACAACCTCATCACCAACATCCTGCGCAACGAGTTCGGTATGCCGGGCTTCGCTCTCACCGACTTCTCCAACAACAACGCCTTTATGGACGTCATCCAGGGTCTTCTCGCCGGCGGCGACGGCTGGGACTGCAACGACGCTGCCAAGTGGACGGACAAGCTCAAGACCTATTCCGACGATCCGCAGGTGGTCTCCGCCATGCGTGAGGCGACCAAGCACATCCTCTACACCGTCGCAAACTCCAACGCCATGAACGGCATGGGCTTCAACACCGTCGTGGAGGAAGTTCGCGGCTGGTGGCAGGACGCCATCGTCTACGCCCAGATCGGCACGGGCGTTCTCGCGGGGCTCTTCCTCGTGATCGCCATTGTAGACAGCCGCAAGGCGAAGAAAAAGGCACAGTAAACGAAAAACGGGGGGCGGCTGCGTTCCGTCCCCCGCAACGAAGATGCGAAAGGAGAAATCCCCCATGAAAAAGTTCTTTGCCCTGCTTCTCGCACTGGCGATGGTGCTGAGTCTCGGCGTTTCCGCCTTTGCCGATGGCCGCACCGCGCCCGAGGACAAGAAGGTCATCACCACCGACGACGTGGTCGGCGCGGAGACCGTGTTCAAAAAGTACGACAACAAGTTCTATGACGAGCCCTCCGAGCAGCCGGGCACCGTCGTGCGCCTGGACTACACGACCGACGCCTACGGCGCCGAGCAGGCGGGCTGGGTCAACGTCTACCTCCCCTACGGCTACGACGAGAGCGGCGACGCCCGCTACAACGTCATCTATTTCTTCCACGGCACCAACGAAATGCAGGACAGCTTCATCGGCAGCGAGAAGGTCAAAAACGCCCTTGACAACATGATCGAGGTCGGCGTGGCCGAGCCCTTCATCATGGTCTTCCCCACCTATTACTACGATTACGAGAACCGCGCGATCAACATGAGCGCCTTCTCCCAGGACGAGCTGCCGCACGACATCATGCCCGCCGTGGAAAGCGCCTACCGCACCTACGCCGAGACCGCCGATGAGGCCGGCTTCATCGCCTCCCGCGAGCACCGAGCCTTCGCCGGCTTCTCCCGGGGCTGCTACGCCTGCTGGCACCAGTTCTTCAATAACCTCGCTCTCGCCAAGTGGTACATGCCCTTCAGCGCCAACATCAGCGCCGCCGACGAGATGAGCCTGGAGATGCCCGTTGAGGAGCAGCTCCAGATGGTCAAGGACGCCCTCGCCGCCCAGTCGGAGTACAAGGACGACTTCTACATCTACGCCGCCTGCGGCGGCAAGCGCGACATGATGTACGACGTGAACGCCGCCCTCATCTCCGCCCTGGTCGCCGACACCGAGGATTTCAGCTTCGGCACCGATCCCGCCGTGAACAACCTCTATTACAGCATCTCCGCCGAGCTCCACACCACCGAAATGTCTCGCTTCTATCTCTACAACGCCTTCGACGTGGTGCTCAGGTAAAGTCACGGGCAGCTAAGGAAGCGCTGATTAAATCCGGCGAGAGCGGATGCCGAGCAAATTTTCGTCGGATCAAGGCGCAAAAGTGCAGGAATACTTTGTGTATTTCAAAC
>CAJOFI010000062.1:0-2527 GCA_905233595.1 uncultured Oscillospiraceae bacterium
AGTACATCGAAAACTACATCCAGACCATCCGCAATCTCAAGCCCTTCGGCGTGAAGGTCATCTGCTACAACTTCATGCCGATCTTCGACTGGACCCGCTCCGACATGTTCCACCCCGTCGGCGACGGCTCCACGGCGCTGTTCTACCAGAAGGACATGATCCAGGACGACCCGAAGCAGATGGCCGACTACGTCATGGGCCTGACCGAGAAGTACCACATGACCTTCCCCGGCTGGGAGCCCGAGCGCATGTCCAAGCTGGACGAGCTGTTTGAGAAGTATCGCCCCGTCACCAAGGAAAAGCTCTGGGAGAACTTCAAGTACTTCCTGGAGAAGATCATGCCCGTCTGCCATGAGTGCGACATCAAGATGGCCGTGCACATGGACGATCCCCCCTGGGACATCTTCGGCCTCCCCCGCCTGCTCGTGGACGCGGAGAGCATCGACCGCTTCCTCAAGATGGTGGACGATCCCTACAACTGCCTGACGCTCTGCTCCGGCTCGCTGAACGCCAATCCCGAGAACAACGTGGCGTCCATCGTGCGCAAGCACTGTGACCGCATCGCCTTTGCCCACATCCGCAACGTCAAGCACTTCCCGAACGGCGACTTCTCCGAAGCCAGCCACCGCGACTGCGACGGCGACACCGGCATTCTCGACATTCTCCGCGCCTATCACGACTGCGGCTACGAGGGCTATATCCGCCCCGACCACGGCCGTCATCTCTGGGACGAGAAGCCCGGCAACGTGCGCCCCGGCTACGGCCTGTACGACCGCGCCCTCGGCATCATGTATATGCTCGGCGCGTGGGACATGATGGAGAAGGAAAAGTAAAAAAGTGAATAGTGAAAAGTGGAAAGATATGGCGTCGCTTCGCGACGATTATAATCCGTTCGCCGGAGGCGAACACCTTCACTCTTCACTGGTATAAACGGGAGGAGATATTTCTATGTTTTTGAATAACGAAGCTCTAAACAACAAGGCGTTTTGGGAAGAGCACGGCTACCGCCTGCCAAAGTATGACCGGGACGCGATGGTCGCGAAAACGGTCGAAAACCCCACCTGGCTGCATTTCGGCGCGGGCAACATCTTCAAGGCCTTCCAGGCCGACGCCTGCCAGCGCCTGCTGGACGCGGGTCTCTGCGAGACCGGCATCATCGCCGCCGAGCGCCGCGAGAAGAAGAGCGAGGTGAACGACAACCTCACCGTCAAGGTCACGCTCAAGGCCGACGGCGCGGTGGAGAAGGCCGTGGTCGGCTCCATCGCCGAGAAGGTCTACCTCTACGGAAACGAGGCGCGCCTGCGGGAGATCTTCGAGAACCCCAGCCTGCAGATGGTGTCCTTCACCATCACCGAGAAGGGCTACGCGCTCTATGACGCGAAGGGCGAATATCTGCCCGACGTCGCCGCCGACCTCGCCGGAAGCCCCGAGACCGCCAAGACCTACATGGGCAAGCTCACCGCCCTGCTCTGCGCCCGCTACCGGAAAAACAAAGCGCCCCTCGCCATGGTCAGCATGGACAACTGCTCCCACAACGGCGACAAGCTCAAGGCTTCAACGCGTGGCTGCGCGAGTGCGTCAGCTTCCCCTGGTCGATGATCGACAAGATCACCCCGGGCCCCGACGCCTCCGTCGCCGCGATGCTGGCCGAGGACGGGCTGGAGGCCGGGACGCCCTTCGTCAACGCCGAGGAGAGCGAGTACCTCGTCATCGAGGACGACTTCCCCAACGGCCGCCCCTGCCTGGAGAAGGCGGGCATCTACTTCACCGCGCGCGAGACCGTGGACAAGGTGGAGCGCATGAAGGTCTGCACCTGCTTAAATCCGCTGCACACCGCGCTCGCGGTCTACGGCTGCCTGCTGGGCTATGAGCACATCTGGCAGGAGATGCAGGATGAGGATCTGCGCAAGCTGGTGGAGACCATCGGCTACAAGGAGGGTCTGCCCGTCGTGACCGATCCCGGCATCATCAAGCCCCGGGACTTCATCGACACCGTGGTGAAGGTGCGCATCCCGAACCCCTTCCTGCCCGACACGCCCCAGCGCATCGCGACTGATACCTCCCAGAAGCTGCCCATCCGCTTCGGCGAGACGATCAAGGCCTACCTCGCCTCCGACAGCCTCAAGGTCGAGGATCTCAGGCTCATCCCGCTGGTGCACGCGGGCTGGCTGCGCTATCTGATGGCGATCGACGACAGGGGCGAAGCCTTTACGCCGTCCCCCGACCCGCTGCTGAGCACCGCGCAGCCCTTTGTCGCGGGCGTGCAGCTCGGCGAGAAGCCCGACTGCGCGAAGCTCGAGGCGCTGCTGCGCAACAAGACCGTCTTCGGCGTCGATCTCGTCGAGGCGGGGCTTTCGGGCAAGGTCTGCGCCTATTTCGAGGAGCTGACCGCCGGCGTCGGCGCCGTGCGCGCGACGCTGCACAAGTACGTAAGGAACTGTGCAGAAATAAATTGTGCAAAGATGGCGTAGGATTTTTCGCCTGTAGCGAGGCGGAAAATCGCAGGAATACTTTGTGTATTTCAAGA
>CAJOFI010000062.1:2562-3533 GCA_905233595.1 uncultured Oscillospiraceae bacterium
CGTCATTTGCCTCGCGGGAGATCGGCAAATGCCACCTCCCCCATAGGGGGAGGCAAGACGTGTTGTTTACAGTTTCTTCATTCATGCGTTTGTCGTGAGCCCCCACGCTCAGCGCTTGTTTTCCGTGAAAAGTGTGTTATAATGGTGATACACAAATCGGAAATACAAACCGGGGAGGGGATCGCATGAAAATCACCAAGAGAAACGGCAATGTCTCCGTCTATGACGATGAGCGCGTCAAGCGCAGTATCCTGGCCGCGAACGCCAATGCACCCTTTGAGACGATCACCGAGGCGCAGGCCGCGGCCATCGCGGACCAGGTCTTCCAGCGCGTCACCGTCAAGTACGAGATCATCACCACCGACGAGGTGCGCGACTGCGTCATCGCGGTGCTGAAGGAAAAGGGGCTGCGCCAGACCGCAAAGCTCTACGCCGAGTACAAAAAGTAAAATGGAACCGCAGCGCCGCAGGGGCGGTTATCAACCGCCCGCGTCCCTCGACATTTCAAAAAATTCGGGCGAAGCCGTACGATCCACGGCTTCGCCCGCGTTATCTGCGGAGTATGAAGTTGCGCCGCGCGGGCGGCTGACAGCCGCCCCTAATCGTCACGATTCACTGGCCACTGATCACTCGACGCTCACCACGGCCTCGGCGCGGAGGCTGCCGTTCGTGGCGCTGAGCTTTACCTCGCCCCCGCTGCCCGCGCGGACAATGGCGAGGGCTTCGCCGTAGTAGGTGTCGCACTTGGAATCGAGATAGCTCAGCTCGTAGAAGGGGCAGGCGCTGCCGAGCCCCACAAGCTCGCCGCCCTCGACGCTCACGTTCAGAATGCCGCGCTCCATGGGCTTGACCTCGCCGTTTTTGTCGCTGAATTGGAGGCGGATGAAGCTCAGATGCCCGGATTTGACGCTCTTCGCCTCCGGCACGGCCCGCAGCACGGTCTCCTCCCCGGCGGTGACGAGGGCGCGGCG
>CAJOFI010000062.1:3561-8303 GCA_905233595.1 uncultured Oscillospiraceae bacterium
GCCGTTTTCGTAGGGGACGCGGAAGGTGAAGAGGCAGTCGTTCTTCATGGCCTTGCGCCCGCAGCTTTTGCCGTTTAACAGCAGCTCCACGCTCGCGGCTCTGGCATAGACCTCCACGTGCGCCTTCTTGCCCTCGCAGCCGCGCCACGACCAGCTCGGCATGGCGTTGGTCATCTTCCATGCGGAGGGGCTGTGCTTGCCCTCGTGGCAGAGCGGGCGCACCGCGATATAGGGCCCCATCTCGCGCTCGAGCGCGACGCGGGTGTAGAGCGCCTCACCCAGGGGCTTTCCGGTCAGGTCGATGCGCCCGGAGCCCGCCGTGATCCAGCCGAGACCCGCGTCAAAATTCTTCGCGTAGTCGCCGTACTCCCAGGAGCCGACCATCACCTCGCCCATGTAGTCGATGCCCGACCACACGAAGTCGCCGATCAGACGGGGGTTGTCCTTCGCAAGCTCCCAGAACTTGTAAGCGTCGAAGCAGAAGGTCTCGGAGCCGAGGATGATGCGGTCGGGGTAGTTCTTCAAGTCCTTTTTGTAGCGCTTCTCGCCGTAGTTGTAGCCCGCGATGTCCATGTTGGCAAAGGATTCGCGCGTCGTCACGTCCGAACCGTGCAGCGTCGCGCCGAGCTTCATGAAGTTTGCGCCGAGAAGCCCCGCCATGTCATTGAAGAACTTCGAGCCGGTGGAGCTCTCCTTCGCCTTCTTGCCCTCGGCCTTGGCTTTGGCGGCGCGCTCGGCCTCCTTGGCGGCCTTCTCGTCGGAGTACTGGCCGAAGCCGATGTGGTTCAAGAAGTTGAAGAAGATGTTCACGCCGCAGGTGACGGGGCGCGTGTCGTCCAACTCATGCAGCAGCTCCGTCATGTCCCTTGCAAGCTGGATGCCCTTGGGCTGCGCGGTCTCGGCGACCTCGTTGCCCGTGGAGTAGAGCACCACGCAGGGGTGGTTGTAGTCCTTGTCCACCATGTCGGTCATATCCTGCCGCCAGTAGTCGAAGAAGAAATCCACGTAGTCGTACATGGTCTTGTGGATGTACCAGTGGTCGATGTACTCGTCCATCACCAGAAGCCCCAGCCGGTCGCAGATCTCCAGCGCGGTCTTGGAGCAGGGGTTGTGCGCCGAGCGGATGGCGTTGTAGCCGTTCGCCATCAGGATGCGCAGGCGGCGCTCAAGCGCGTCGGGGTCGCACTTCGCGCCGAGCAGGCCGTTGTCGTGGTGGATGCAGGCGCCGCGCAGGATCACGCGCTCGCCGTTGACGCAGAGGCCATCCCCGCCCCAGGAGAGCGTGCGCAGGCCGAAGCGCTCCTCGCACGTATCCTCGGCAAAGCAGACCCGGCAGGTGTAGAGATAGGCCCTCTCCGGCTGCCAGAGCTTTGCGTCGGGGATCTCCAGCGTGAAGCAGCGCTCCTCCCCGGCGGCGGAGGCGACGCACCTGTCCCCGTCGAGGATCTCCACCCGCACTTCGCCGGGGCAGGAGGTCTTGACCTTCACCTCGACTGTCGCGGGGGATATGGAGAGGGTCTTGAGCTTGACGCCGTTTAAGGCAATGAACTTCTCCCCGCTCGTCCAGAGCTTGACCGGGCGGTAGATGCCCGCGCCGGAGTACCAGCGGGAGTTGGGCTGATCGGCGTTGCGGGCGATGACCTGCACCGTGTTCTCGCCCTCGCGCAGATAGTTGTCGCAGTCCACGTAGAAATTGGTGTAGCCGTAGGGGCGGAAGGCGGCCTTCTGCCCGTTGATGCTGACCTCCGCCTTGCGGTAGACGCCCTCGAACTCCAGCACCGTATGGCGCTGAAGCTCCTCGGCGGAGAGGGCGAAGCGCTTTTCATAAAGATAGTCGAAGCCCTCGAACCAGCTCACGTTCAGCCCACCCGTGGCCTGCGCCGTGCGCGGCTCCCGCAGCATCGCGTCGTCCGGGATCGAAACGGGCATGCCGGGACCCGGCTCGTCCAGATGCCTGACCGTCCAGCCGTCGTTGAACACGTGCGAAATCATAGCAGTTCCTCCTGTAAAAATATTTTCGATTTTCCTAAATGTTATCATACCATCTGCGCATCAGCGGCGGCAAGGGCATTCTGCGTCGGAAAAGCCGCCGTTTGCGCAAACGTGATTCCGGCTTGTGTTTTTGGCGGGATTCTATTATAATGAGCATCGGAATGAGAAATCAATCGAGACTTCGATGGATTTCGCTGCCGAACGACAAGAAAGACAGAACGAATGAAAGCGGGCGTTTGTATGTACAAAATCGCGATCCTGGAGGATACGCCGGAGGAGGCCGAGGCCATCCGGAGCGCTCTGACGCGGTACGCATCCGAGCACAAGCTCCCCTTCTCGCTGCGCTTTTATCCCGAGGGCGGGGCCTTCCTGGAGGACGGGCTGGATTTCGACCTGGTGCTTATGGACATCGAAATGCCCGGACTCGACGGCATGGCGACGGCGCGCAAGCTGCGCGAGCGGGATGAGGACACCTGCCTCATCTTCGTCACGAAGCTCTATCAATACGCCATCGAGGGTTACAGCGTGCGGGCGATGGACTTCGTGGTCAAGCCCGTCACGCCCGAAAAGCTTGCGCCAAAGCTCGAGCGCGCCCTGCGGCAGATCGACCGGCAGCGCAGCTCGCGCATCGTGGTGCAGACCGGGGAGAGCACGCTCTGGCTCGACGCGGCGGAGCTTTTGTACGTGGAGGTCATGAACCACACGCTGTATTATCATACGAAGAGCGGGCGCTTCTCCGCCTACGGCACCATCAAGGACTGCGAGCAGAAGCTCGCGCCGCTGGGCTTCGCCCGCTGCAGCAACAGCTTTCTCGTAAACCTCCGCCATGTGAACGCCGTCAGCGGCGGGGAGGTGCTCGTCGGGGGCGATCGCCTCCCCATCGGGCGCACGAAGCGCAGGGAGTTTTTGCAGCGCATGGCGGAATTCGCGGGGGACATCGTGCTATGAGCCTGAATCTGAGCGCCCTTGCGCGCATGCTCTCCATGTTCCCCTTCCAGCTCCTCGCGGCGGCGCACGTGCTGGCCTACCCCACCTTCAAGCGGCGCGGGCGTTTCTGGCTGCGCGCGCTGGGGCTTGCGGCGCCCGTGATGCTCGTTTTTGAAGCCTGCATCCAGCTTTTTCCCGACCAGGGCGTGCAGGTCAAGCTCTGGCCGGACTCGCTGTTTTTCCTGCTGGTCTCGGCCTACGCCTTCGGTTACCTGCTGCTGTGCTACCGCTGCACGGTGCGCGAGGCGCTCTACTGCACGGCGACCGCCCACGCGGCGCAGAACATCGTCTTCAATCTCGACTGGATCCTGCTCTCGCGCCTCGGCCTTCGGGAGGGGAGCCTGGAGAACCTGCCCATCGCCCTTGCCCTGATGCTGCTGTGCTACACGCTGCTGTATCTCGTCTACCGCAAGTGGATGATCGACCGGGAGGGGCACAAGCTGCCGCTGAGAAGCGTGATCGTGAACGCGGTGATGATTCTGCTGCTGGTGTGCGTGTACAATAACCCCATCGACCTTGCCAGCCGCAGCATCCAGAGCTTTCTCACCTGCATCATCGCGGACGTGATCGGCCTTCTGATGCAGCTCTCGCTCATCCGGGAGACGGCGCTCACGCTGGAAAACGAGGTCGTGCGGCAGCTTCTCGCCGCCGAGCAGAAGAAGCAGCGCATGAGCCGGGAGAACATCGAGCTCATCAACCGCAAGTGCCACGATCTCAAGCACCAGATCCACGCCATCCGGCACATGGCCAACGAGAGCGAGCGCAGCGCCTACCTCAAGCAGGTGGAGAACGCGGTGCTCTTCTACGAGAGCGCCCCGAAAACCGGCAGCGAGACGCTCGACCTCATTTTGATGGACAAGCTGCTCTACTGCCAGGCGCACGACATCACGCTCACCTGTCTCTGCGACGGGGCGCTGCTCGAGCGGCTCGACACGCTCGACCTCTACGCCCTGTTCGGAAACGCCCTGGATAACGCCATCGAGAGCGTCATGGGCGAGGAGAAGGACAGGCGCTCGATCAGCTTCCGGGTGGGGAGATACAACTCCTTCCTCTCCATCCACTTTGAAAACTACCTCGCGGGCGATCTGCCGCTGGTGGACGGCCTGCCCGTCACGAGCAAGGCCGACCGCGGCTATCACGGCTTCGGTATGCGCAGCATCCGCCATATCGTGGAAAAATACGGCGGCACCATGAGCGTGCGCACCGACTGTCAGCTCTTCCGGCTGGACATTCTGATCCCGCTCGCGCAATAGCGCCTGCGGCTGTCGTTTACGCCGCGCAAATGGCCGTTTGCGCGCAAACGCCGATTTTTTCAGAGACTTATAGTACAATGGTTTCGGAACTTTTGCCTGTTCGCCTCAAAACGCGAAGCTGTGGGGCGCGATTTCCCGACAAGGAGGTACGTCATGAAGGACAGGAGCCTGAGCGAGAAGCTTGGTCTGGGCGTCTTTCTTCTGTTCTGCGCGCTGGGCGCCGTGCACCTGGGGCGCTATTTTCTCTTGAACGCGCTGCAGCCGCTCGTCACCATGCTGGTGATTGAAGCGCTGCTGCTTTTGCTCGCCTATACGGCGTACAGGGCGCGCATGCCCTTTCTCTATCTCGCCCACGCCGTGGGCTGCATCGTCTTGAACAGCACCACCAACTACGCCGAGACCACGCATTTTAACGCCATCTTTCTCGTCGAGGCGATCCTCGCCGCGCTCTGGGCGCTGCTTGGCACGCTCCGGATGCTGCGGCGGAAGGAGAAGCCCCGCCGCCCGCCG
>CAJOFI010000062.1:8315-20199 GCA_905233595.1 uncultured Oscillospiraceae bacterium
CGCAGTCTGGGGCTTAAACGTCAGAGCCGACCGGACGCGCCTCGGCGACGCGGGGCGCGCGCTCTGGGCGGTTCCCGCGCAGTATGACAGCGGGGAGATCGCGGAGCGCGGCACGGTGGAGGAGCTTTTGTACGAGACCAGAGCCTACGCGACCGATCAGCGCGCCGTCACCAAGCGGGCGCTGGTGTATCTGCCCTATGGCTACGACGAGAGCAGGCAGTACAACGTCCTCTATCTCATGCACGGCACGGGGGACGATGAAAACTACTGGCTTGAGACGAACCCGAGCAACCGCGTGATGCTCGATCGCATGATCGCCTCGGGGCAGATCGAGCCGCTCATCGTCGTGACGCCGACCTTCTACGTGGAGCAGGATTGCAGGGACGGGCTGGACGCGCTGACCTTCTCCTTCCGGGAGGAGCTGAGAAACGACCTCATGCCCGCCGTGGAGGGGAGATACAGCACCTACGCGGAGACCGCCGACGACGCGGGCTTCGCCGCGAGCCGCGACCACCGCGCCTTCGCGGGGCTCTCGCGCGGCGCGGTCACGACCTGCCACTCCGCCTTCTGCGGGAGCCTGGACTATTTCTCCTGGTTCGGCATGTTCTCCGCCTTCCGCACGCCGGAGGCGTATTTCCGCGAGACCGTCCAGAGCGGGGACTTTGCGGCGCTGCCCATCCACTATCTGTATATGACCACCGGCAACTTCGACTTTGCCATGCCCGCCCAGGTGCCGGGCTACCGCATGCTCGTGTCCATTGAGCCGCGCCTGCGTTACGGCGTGAACACGAGCTTCGAGATGTTCCCCATGCGCTACCACTCCATCGGCAACTGGCACCTTGCGCTGTACAATTATCTGCAAAAAATCTTCTGAATCGGGTGAAAGCCGTGAAAAACAATACGAAAAAGATCCCCTGGGGGAGAACGCTGCTGGTTCTGGCCGTCCTGCTCGCCCTCGCGCTCGCGGCCAACCGCTACACCGTGCGGCAGGTCTGGTGCAATCTCACCGCCCCCACCCTGAAGCTCGATGAGAGCACGGACTGGGCGGGGGGAACGAGCTATGAGCGCCTGCCCTACGCGGAGCTTTCGGACGCGCAGTACCTCGACCTCTACGTGCCCGACGCTGCGGAGCCCGCGCCGCTGTTCGTGCTGGTGCACGGCGGGGGCTTTGCCTTCAACGATTCCCAGTCCCGCCAGGCGCAGTTCATGTACCGCTACTTCCGCGACCACGGCTTTGCCTGCGCGAGCGTCAACTACCGCCTCTCCACCGAGGCGCCCTTCCCCGCCGCCTGCGAGGACGTGAAGGCCGCCGTGCGCTTCCTCGCGCACAACGCGGCGGACTACGGCTATGACGCGGAGCGCATCGCCATCTGGGGCGAGTCGGCGGGCGGCTACCTCGCGTGCATGACGGCGCTCTCCGCGCCCGACGCCTATTGCGGCACGCCCTGCGTCGGCGAGACGGCGGAGGAGCGCTTCCCCATGCCCGCCTTTGACGCGCTGGTGGACTACTACGGCGTGGTGGATTTTGAATCCTCCCGCACGCAGCTTGAGGAGGAGGGGCTGCTGCCCTGGGTCTCGCCCCTCGCGAATTCCTGGGCGAACGAGGCGCTCAAGGACTATGACAGCCTCGAGGAATACTGGCTGCGCGAGCTCGTGGAGGCCAGCCCCCTGCGCCGCGCCGAGCGGCAGGAGAACGAAAATCCCGCCCTGCGCAGTCTGATCGTGCACGGCGACGCGGATATCACGGTCTCGCAGCTCCAGTCCCTGACGCTCTTTTCCACGCTCCACGCGCAGGGCGCGGACGCGCAGATGCGCCTCGTCCCCCGGTGCAAGCACGCCGACGACCGCCTCTTCACCGACGAGATGCTCTCCGGCGTGGCGGAGTTCCTGTGGAAAAGCTTTGAATGAAACGGCGCGGACAGCGGAAAGGAAAAGAAAAAACTGGGGACGCGAAAAAACGTTTTTTCGCGTCCCCAGTTAACGTTCCGATTATTTGATGCCATACTTCTTGTTGAACTTGTCAACACGGCCGCTGGTATCGACCAGCTTCTGCTTGCCGGTGTAGAAGGGGTGGCACTTGGAGCAGATCTCAACGGTGATATTCTGCTTGGTGGAACCGGTCTCGATCACGTTGCCGCAGGCGCAGCGAATGGTGGTCGGCTTATAGTTGGGATGGATCCCTGCTTTCATTTTTGCGTACGCTCCTCATCAAAGGCTGCCATGATTGTGCCCTCGCGAGCAGGCATAGTTACATGGCGCAAAGCGAAGTATACCATAAGAAATCGGGGAATGCAAGCATTTCTTTCAAAACCGCGGCAAACGCGGGGGAAGCGCTTTTCCGGGACGCAAAAAAAGCGCGCGAATAGTCTTTTTTTATTCACAAAGCTGTGGTATACTTCAAACTGTATCACTATAATGATCATCAAAGGAGCATACCATGGGATTTTTTCAAAAGCTCTTCGGCAGCTATTCTGACCGGGAGCTGAAACGGATCTATCCGATTGCCGATAAAATTGAGAAGCTGGAGCCGAAAATGCAGGCGCTCTCCGACAGCGAGCTGCGCGGCATGACCGAGGAGTTCAAGCACCGCCTCGCCACCGGCGAGAGCCTGGACGACATTCTGCCCGAGGCCTTCGCCGCCGTGCGGGAGGCGAGCTGGCGCGTGCTGGGGATGAAGCCCTTCCGCGTGCAGCTCATCGGCGGCATCGTGCTTCACCAGGGGCGCATCGCCGAGATGAAGACCGGCGAGGGCAAGACCCTCGTCGCCGTGCTGCCCGCCTACTTAAACGCCCTGAGCGGCGAGGGCGTGCACATCGTCACGGTCAACGACTACCTCGCCCGGCGTGACAGCGAGTGGATGGGCAAGGTGCACCGCTTCATGGGGCTTTCGGTGGGGCTCATCGTCCACGGGCTGGACAACGAGCAGCGCCGCGCCGCCTACAACTGCGACATCACCTACGGCACCAACAACGAGATGGGCTTTGACTACCTGCGCGACAACATGGCGCTCTACAAGGAGCAGATGGTGCAGCGCGGGCACGCCTTCGCCATCGTGGACGAGGTGGACTCCATCCTCATCGACGAGGCGAGGACGCCGCTCATCATCTCCGGCCAGGGCGACGAGAGCACCGATCTCTACCGCCAGGCGGACGATTTCGTGAGCCGCCTGAAGAGAATCGTCTACGCCTCCGTGGACGAGAAGGAGGAGGAGAGCGAGGATCTCGACGCCGACTACGTCGTGGACGAGAAGGCGCGCTCCGCCACGCTCACCGCCCGCGGCATCGCGAAGGCCGAGCGCGCCTTCGGGCTCGAAAACCTCGCGGATATGGAGAACGCCACCCTCTCGCACCACATCAACCAGGCGCTCAAGGCGCACGGCATCATGAAGCGGGACATCGACTACATCGTCAAGGACGGCGAGATCATCATCGTCGATGAGTTCACCGGCCGCCTCATGCTCGGCCGGCGCTACTCCGAGGGGCTGCACCAGGCCATCGAGGCCAAGGAGCATGTGGACGTGCAGAAGGAGAACAAGACCCTCGCGACCATCACCTTCCAGAACTATTTCCGTCTCTACGGCAAGCTCTCCGGCATGACCGGCACCGCCGCCACCGAGGCGGAGGAGTTCGGCGCGATCTACCGGCTCGACATCATCGAGATCCCGACGAACAAGCCCGTCATCCGCATCGACAACCCCGACGTGGTGTATAAAAACGAGCTCGGCAAGAACCGCGCCATCATCGAGCAGATCGTCGCCTGCCACGAGAAGGGGCAGCCCGTGCTGGTCGGCACCGTGAGCATCGAGAAGAGCGAGTATCTCTCGAAGCTTCTCAAGGCGCGGGGCATCCCCCACACGGTCCTGAACGCCAAGTACCACGAGAAGGAGGCCGAGATCGTCGCCCAGGCGGGCAAGCTCGGCGCGGTCACCATCGCGACCAATATGGCCGGGCGCGGCACCGACATCATGCTCGGCGGCAACGCGGAGTACCTCGCGCGCGAGGATCTGCGCAAGGCGGGCTATGACGACGCCGTCATCGCCGAGGCCACGGGCTACGCCGAGACCGACAACGAGGACATCCTCTCGGCGCGAAAGCTCTTCGCCGAGCGCATGGCGGCGCACAAGCTCGTCACGAACGCCGAGGCCGAGAAGGTGCGCGCCGCCGGCGGCCTCTTCATCCTCGGCACCGAGCGGCACGAGTCCCGCCGCATCGACAACCAGCTGCGCGGCCGCGCCGGCCGTCAGGGCGACCCGGGCGAGAGCCGCTTCTACCTCGCCATGACGGACGACATCATGCGCCTCTTCGGCTCTGAGCGCGTCATGGGCATGATGGAGACGCTCAAGATGGAGGAGGACGTGCCGCTCGACGCCAAGCTCCTCTCCGGCGCAATCGAGCAGGCGCAGAAGACCGTCGAGAGCCGCAACTTCCAGACCCGCAAGAGCGTGCTGGAGTTTGACGACGTGATGAACCAGCAGCGCAACATCATCTACGGCGAGCGCCGCAAGGTGCTTGACGGGGAGAACCTCCGCGGCCAGATCATGGGTATGCTCGCCGAGTTCGTGCAGAGCACCGTGCGCGACGGGCTGGGCGGCGTGAACGCCGAGAGCCAGGCGCAGCTTGACGCGGCGCTCGCCCCCTTTGAAAAGCTCTTCCTGCGCCGGGGCGAGGTGAAGCTTGAGAGCTTCAAGGGGCGCGTGGACGCCGACAAGGTCTCCGCCGCCGTGACCGAGATCGCCGAAAAGCTCTACGCCGAGCGCGAGGCCGCCTTCGGCATGGGTCTGAACGACACGCCGCTTATGCGCGAGCTTGAGCGCGTCATCATGCTGCGCGTGGTGGACGAATATTGGATGGATCACATCGACGCCATGACCGAGCTCAAGCGCGGCATCGGCCTGAGGGGCTACGGCAACGTCAAGCCCATCGACGCCTACAAGCAGGAGGGCTTCGATATGTTCGAGGCCATGGTCCACGGCATCCGCGAGGAGACTGTGCGCCGCCTCTTCACCGTGCAGATCCGCCGCGAGGCGCCCATCGAGCGCAAGGCCGTCGCGAAAAACGCCGCCGCGAACGTGGGCGGCGAGCCGGTGAAGAAAAAGCCGGTCAAGAAGGCTCCCAAGCCCGGGCGCAACGACCCCTGCCCCTGCGGCAAGATGAAGCCCGACGGCAGCAGACGGCTCAAATACAAAGAGTGCTGCGGAAGGAACGAGTGAATAGTGAATAATGAATAGGGAAGGAGTCGCTTCGCGACAATTATAATTCGTTATTCGTTCCCGAAGGGAACACCAAAACTTTTCACTTTTCTCTATTCACTGGAGTATGTCTATGTTCATTGAAAACCACGAAGGCGAACTCATCTATATGACCTCCACCCTGATCCCCCTGCGCCATGCCTTTACCACCCGCTTCGGCGGGGTGAGTACGGGGCATCTCGCCTCGCTCAACCTTCTGAGCGACAAGGGGGATACGCCGGAGAACGTGCGGGAGAACTACCGCCGCGTCGCCGCGCTCTTCGGCGTGGGGGAGGACGACTGCGCCGTGACGAGGCAGGTGCACGGAAACGCAGTGCGCATCGTCACCAAGGCGGACAAACACGCCTGCCTCACGCCCGTCCCCTACGAGGCCGACGGCATCGTGACGGCGGAGCGCGGCCTGCCCATCTTCTGCTTCACGGCCGACTGCGTGCCGGTGCTGCTGGCTGACGCGGAACACGGCGTCGTCGGCGCGGTGCACTGCGGCTGGCGAAGCTCGGTGGGGGATATTCTGAAAAACGCGCTGGAGCAGATGGCTTCTCTCGGCGCAAGGCCGGAGAGCATCCGCGCCGCCATCGGCCCCGCCATCGGCAAGTGCTGCTTTGAGACGGACGACGACGTGCCCGAGGCCGTGAGCGCCTGGCTTCAAGGCGACACGGCGCGTCTCTTCGTAAAGCGCGCCGACGGCAAGACCCTCGTTGACCTGCGCGGGGCAAACGCAAGGCGGCTCACGCAGCTCGGCGTCCCGGCGGCGCAGATCGACGTCTCCGAAGAGTGCACCTTCTGCAGCCACGACAAGTACTGGTCGCACCGCTATACCAAAGGGCAGCGCGGCGGCCAGGCGGCAGTTATCAGCCTGTGAGCTTTGAGTTTTGAGGAACGAGAAAGAACCTATGAGCAAGAATATACGCAGAATCCTCGCGCTGCTGCTGGCGTTTGCGGCGCTTTTGTCGCTCTCCGCCTGCGGCAGACGGGAGGACGAGGGGAGCGACGTCCCCGAATCCACCGGCGGCAAGGAGATCGTCAAGGGCACCTCGGCCGACAGCAAGTTCACCATGAACGTGAATATGCGTTACAGCCGCAACCCCCTTGTCGCGACCAACCGCTCCAACCAGCTCATCTGCGATCTCGTGTATGAGAACATGATCGAGCTGGACGACAACTTCGAGCCCATCGAGGGCGCGGGCGTCATCACCGAATGGGAGTGCAGCGACGACGGCAAGAACTGGACGCTCACCGTCGGCGAGGGGCACTACTTCCACGACGGCAGCGAGGTCACACCGCGCGACATCAGCTATTCCCTCGGCCTTGCCATCAACGCCGACCGCTACGCCGGGCGCTTTTCCAGCTTTCAGGGCGCGTCCCCCGGCGAGGGCGTGGTGCTGGTCGCCCTCGGCATCGGGGACAGCTCCTTCATCCGCCTGCTGAACATCCCCATCATCAAGTCCGGCACCTACGGCGAAAAGCGCGACTACGGCAACACCCCCATCGGCAGCGGCGTAAAGGAGATCACGCTCACCGAGTACCAGACCGCGGACGAGATCATCTCCGCCTTTGAAAGCGGCCTCATCGACGTGGTGACGAACGACCCCTCGAGCTACACGAACCTCGGCTACGCCAGCACGAACGAGATCCACACCTACGCCACCACCAACATGCACTACGTCATGTTCAACGAGGAGAGCATGCTCGGCCGTTACAGCTACTTCCGCCTCGCGATGCAGCACGCCTTCGACCGGGAGTATCTGGTGGAGCTGCTGCACGGCAACGCCGTCGCGACGCCGATTCCCATGTACCCCACCTGCCGGGACTACCCGACGGGGCTCGTGTCGGGGCTCGACTACAACCTGGAGAGCTGCCGCCGCATCCTCGAGGTCGCGGGCGTGCGCGATTACGACGAGGACGGGGTGCTGGAGTTCATGAACGGCTCCCCGCAGGAGATCTCGCTCAACATCGCCGTCTGCGCCGACAGCAGCGCCAAGGCGGGCGTCGTGCGCCGCTTCCAGGAGGATATGGCGAGCCTCGGCCTCACCGTCGTCGTGCACGAGATGACCTGGGACAATTACATGAAGGCGCTCGAGGAGGGGGAGATCGCGATCTCCAACACCGGCACCCAGACCGTGCCCCTCGACATGTACTACGGCGAGGTCAAGCTCAGACCCAACTTCGACCTCACGGAGCTGCTGCAGCCCCGCAAGGAGGAAAACGAGCGCACCAACATCAATTACAGCCGCTCGAGCGACCAGAGCGTCGTCGGGCAGATCGAAACCTACCTCTCCGCAAGCCCCGCCACCCGCCCGGGCGCGTACTACCAGTTCTGCCAGTACCTCACCGGGCAGACCGCCTCGCTCATCACCATCGGCTTTGAAAAGCAGCAGATCATCACCCGCCGCGGCGTCTGCAAGGGCGTGGAACCGAACGCGGGCAATCCGCTCTTCAACTTTGAAAACTGGACGATCGATCTCGATTAAAGGGGGAAACGCAACATGACCGACAGACAGCTCATGTCCATGGCCAAGGAGGCCTCGCTCAACGCCTACGTGCCCTATTCGCATTTTCCCGTCGGCGCCGCCCTCGAGTGTGACGACGGCACGGTCTACACCGGCTGCAACGTGGAGAACGCCGCCCTCGGCAGCACCATCTGCGCCGAGCGCACCGCCTGCTGCAAGGCCGTCAGCGAGGGGCACCGGCACTTCCGCCGCATCGCCATCTATGCCGACAGCGAGAACTGGTGCACCCCCTGCGGCGCCTGCCGCCAGTTTCTGGCGGAGTTCGCGCCGGAGATGGAGGTGCTCTGCGCCAAAGCCGGCAACCGCTACGTGAGCTATAAGCTCTCGGAGCTGCTGCCGCACACCTTCAACTTCTGATGGAGCTCGAGCAGCTTCGCATCTTCGCCGCCGTCGCGCGGGAGCGCAGCTTCACCAAGGGCGGGCGCAGGCTCTATCTCAGCCACTCCACCGCGAGCCGCGCCGTCTCCGCCCTGGAGGAGGAGCTGGGCGTCACGCTTCTCGAGCGCTCCAACCGCGTCCTCGACCTCAGCCCCGCGGGGGAGAGGCTTCTCGCCGAGGCGGAGGAGCTTCTGAAACGCGCCGATGCGCTCCCGGCGCTTCTCAGGCAGATTTCAGCGGACGATTCAGCCGGCTCCAACCTGCTCTGAACTCTGCGGCGAACGCCAAACTGAAGTAAAAAAACTGGGGCAGTGAAAAACAAAGTTTTTCACTGCTCCCTTTTTACCTTTTGAGGACGCGGAAGGGGTCGCTTCCGTCCCCGGAGAGACTTGTGAAGTTGAGGCTCGCGCCGACGTGCTCGGCCATGCTCTGGCGGGCAAGCTCCGGCATGCGCATGCGAATGGCGGAGACCACGGAGACGTGGTTGTACTTGACGCTTGCCATCCAGGGGTTGGCGCTGTCGTCCTGCCGGGCGATGAATTCCAGCATGGAGCTCTGGTACATGGTGAGCTTTGGGAGGATCTGCTCGTAGCTCTGCACCACGTAGGGGTTGCCGCAGGAGTCGATGATGAGGCGGTGAAAGGGCATATCCGTGTCCTTCATGCCGCGAATGTCCCGGTTCTCGACGCTCTCCTTGAAGGCCTCGGCCAGCAGGCTCAGCTCCCGCAGGACGCGGTCGTCCGCCCGGTAGGCGCAGAGCGCGGCGGCCGTGCTCTCCAGCGCCCCGCGCACGTGGTAGAGGTCGATCATGTCCGTCATGCTCAGCTCCAGCACGAAGCTGCCCGGCTGCCCCGGACGGCTCACGACGAAGCCGCCCTCCGCAAGCGCGGCCACCGCCTCCACCACCGGTGTGCGGGAGATGCCGAGGGAGCTTGCGATCTGGTTGACGTTCAGCCTGCTGCCCGGCGCGATGCGAAGGCTCAGGATCTCGTCGTAGAGCAGCTGCATCACCAGATCCTTGAGCTTCGCGTCGGGGCTTGCGTCCATGTACTGGCGAAGCCGGTATTTGTCCATCAGTTTCTGCTCTCGTAGCCCTGGATGACGCCGTCCAGCTTCTCCAGCAGCTTGCTCGCCGGGCGCTTGAGGTACTTCGCGGCGTCCGCGACGGTGGCCTTCTTGAGCGTCATCTTGGCAAGGGGCGTGTTCATCATGGCGAGGAAGGGCTTCGCGCGCGGCTCGGTGCGCGCCAGCTCGTCGAGCAGCCAGGGATAGGCGGCGAGAATATCGCTCAGCTTGGTGTTTTCGTTGATGGTCATGTCGGTGCCTCCTAATAATACAATGAATACTGGTAACTAAGGAAACGCTGATTAATCCGGCTTCGGCGCCTGTCGGCAGATTTCCGCCGGGCTCTGCGTTGCAAAAGTTTGAAATACACAAAGTATTCCTGCACTTTTGCGCCTTGCTCGCCGGATTTAATCAGCGCTTCCCTAAAGGAATAGCTTCGCGTCGCGAACCGGGGCGCCTTCCCCCACTGGGGGAAGGACACGCATGATTGTTCTTTTTTCGCACAGGACTGAATCGTTACGAATACTGAAAGATGAAGAATTACGGTGTCGCTTCGCGGCGATTATCTCAATAAAGATAACACGCCGCGTCGGAAAATGCAAGGAATCATTGCTTTTCACAGCGCTTCATGGTAAAATTTCTTATCTGTTCAATGAGGTATCTGCTATGAAGGCTGAACGAGAGTTTCCGAAAATCACCGTCTCCGACAAGGGTGCGCGCTGGCTGGGCGAGGGGCACCCCTGGGTCTACGAGAGCGACGTACGCGCCTGCGCCCCCTGCGAAAACGGCGCGCTGGCGGACGTCGTGAGCGAGAAGGGGCGCTATCTCGGCACGGGCTTTTTCAGCGAAAAGAGCAAGATCCGCGTCCGCCTGCTCTCCCGCAACGCAAACGAACGCTTCGACGAGGCCTTCTGGCGCCGCCGTCTGCGTTACGCCTGGGACTACCGCAAGGCCGTCATGGGGGACGACCTCGACTGCTGCCGCGTGATCTTCGGCGAGGCGGACGGCTTCCCCGGGCTGACGGTGGATAAATTTCACGATTTATTGGTCACTCAGACCCTCTCGGTGGGGATGGAACGCGTAAAAGAAAGGCTGTTTCCCATGCTGGTGGAGATGCTGCGTGAGGACGGGCAGGAGGTGCGCGGCCTCTATGAGCGCAACGACGTGGCCATCCGCGCCCTCGAGGGCATGGAGCAGGGGAAGGGCTGGTTCGCCCTTGCGCTTCTCCCCACGCCGGAAAGCCCGCTCACGGAGATCTGCGAGAACGGGATATACTATGCCGTGGACGTGGAAAACGGTCAGAAGACCGGCTTCTTCCTCGACCAGAAGTATAACCGCCTCGCGGTGGCAAAGCTTGCCCGGGGGCGGCGCGTGCTCGATTGCTTTACGCACACCGGCTCCTTCGCGCTCAACGCGGCGAAGGGCGGGGCGGCGCACGTAACGGCGGTGGACGTGTCCGAGAGCGCGATCGAAATGGCAAAGCGCAACGCCGCGCGCAACGGGCTTCTTGACCGCATGGACTTTCTCACGGCGGACGTTTTCGACCTGCTCCCCGCGCTCGAGAAGCAGGGCAAGGCGCCCTATGACTTTATCATCCTCGACCCGGGGCGCGGCTACAAGGAGATCAACTACCGCGCGCTTAGGCTGCTGCCCCGGGGCGGCTACTTTGCCACGGCCTCCTGCAGCCATTTCATGGAGGACGGGCTGTTCCGCAAGATGCTGCGCGAGGCGGCGCGGGACGCGGGCGTCGAGCTGCGCCAGATCGAAGCGCGGCAGCAGGCGCCCGACCACCCCATCCTCTGGAACGTCCCCGAGACGGACTATCTGAAATTCTACCTCTTCCAGGTCGTGTGACCCCCGCGCCGCTGTCGGCTGAACACGAGGGGCGGCCTGCGGATATGGAGCAGGCTTCTTTTGACGACAAGAGGGATTCGCCTGCATTTGCGCCTTGCGGGGGATGGCTTCGATTTATATTTGAATCCCACGAGTCTCTTGCGAGACACCTAATTTCGAGTGTTGTCTATCATTGGCAGATACGCGGTTGGAGCAGGTCGTTTCAGGCCGCTTTGTAAGAAGCCGGAAACCCAGGCACCACAAGGGTTTTCGGACATTCCGACCCGTTTCGGCCGGAGCTGATTTGAACCAGCCCAGAGTTCAAATAAAACCGCGTTCTTGCGTAAAAAGCCTCCGTTCTTGCGCGTTTGCAAGAAGTCAGGAAGAAAACAGAGACCCCGGCAGCGTCAATGAAGCACCCTTTCGGACCGCAAAAACGGAAAGGAGCTTCGTCATGACATACGATGCAAAGGAACTCGAACAATACCCGGAAATCATGAACAAGGAGCAGCTGCGCAAGGTCTGCCATATCAGCAAGCGGACGGCGCACTATCTGCTGCAGTTCAATCTGATCCCCCACGTCTGCACCGGGAAGAAAACCCGCTGCTATGCCATCAAGAAAAAAGACGTCATCGACTTTATGATCAACCGGGAGGTCAATCCCAGCCGATACATCGTACCCACCAGCTGGTACAAATACGGAAACGAGGACGTAAAGCCCTACAAGATCCGCATTCAGCCGCCCCTCCCCAACGATCCGCAGAAGACGCGGCGCTACTACGAAAGCAAGCTTGCCTCCTACCCGGATGTGATCGATGTGTCCGCCATCGTGGAGTTTACAGGCTACAAC